>CAIXAY010000075.1 GCA_903917505.1 uncultured beta proteobacterium
CCTCTCCGCGCATCGTCAGCGTCCCCGCCTGCTGCGCCCGATCATGGCGCGGCCCAGGCTGTTTTCATGCGCGCTGATCGGCGTGGCGACGGCGCTGGTCCTGCCCCCGGCGTTGGCGCTGCATGCGCTGACGCGGCTGATCATCGGCTGGAACGTCGGCGTCTGCCTGTACCTCGTCCTCGCCGCGCACATGATGTTCTGGTCCTCGCACGACACCATGCGCAAGCGGGCATTGCTCGAAGACGAGGGAGGGATCATCATCCTGGCGCTGGCGATCGTTGCCGCCATCATGAGCCTCGGCGCCATCGTCGCCGAACTGGCCGCGGTCAAGGACATGCACGGCCAGTTGCGCTATGCGCACATTGCGCTGACCGTCCTGACGATCGTTTCGTCGTGGGCGTTTACCCAGGTGATGTTTGCCGCGCACTACGCCCATGACTTCTACGCCACCGTGGCGCGCGGCCAGCCTGGCGGGCTCGAGTTCCCCGGCGAAAAGACCCCCGATTACGCGGACTTCCTCTATTTCTCCTGCATCATCGGCACCTCGGCGCAAACCGCGGACGTCGTTTTTTGCAGCCGCGCCATGCGCCGGACCGGCCTGGTGCATTGCGTGCTCGCGTTTTTCTTCAACACCACCCTGCTCGCGCTGAGCATCAATATCGCCTCCGGCCTGCTCTAAGACCCGCAGGTCGTGCCGTTCGCGCAAAAGACTTGACACCTGATCACAAACAAGTCTTTAATGTGATACCACATATCGGATATGTGCAGAAATCGTCGCCGCAGCAGTCATCCGAAAAATCCAATTAAAGGGGAGACTCCACTCCGCGGAGTCATTTGCAGCTTCATTTCCACAGGAAGAATATCCATGTTCAGCTCATCACGCCGTGCCGCCTTGCGCGCGCTGGCAGCGACACCCGTTGTCCTCGCGGTCGGTTCGATTCCCGGCTTCGCTCGCGCGGCGGCGCCGGAGTTTTCGTTCAAGTTCGGTCACAACCAGCCGGTGAATCACCCGATGCACGTGCGTGCGCAGGAAGCCGCGGATCGGGTCTTCGCCGAGTCGAAGGGACGGCTCGAAGTCAAGATTTTCCCGAACGGTCAGATGGGCGGCGATAACGACATGTTGTCGCAGGTGCGCAGCGGCGGCCTCGAGATGTACACGCCGGCCTCGGCGGGCATCTCGACGCTGGTTCCCGTGGCGGCGATCAATCTGGTCGGCTTTGCTTTCGCCGATTACCCGCAGGTCTGGTCGGCGATGGACGGCAAGCTCGGCGCGCACATCCGCGAGAATTTCGAAAAAGCCGGACTGCATGGCCTGGAGCGCGTGTGGGACAACGGTTTCCGCCAGATCACGACGAGCGGCAAACCAATCAACTCGGTGGCGGACATGGCCGGGCTGAAGATCCGCGTGCCGGTGAGTCCGTTGCCCATTTCAATGTTCAAGGCGCTCGGCGCCTCGCCCGGCAGCCTGCAGTTCGCCGAGCTTTATACCGCGCTGCAGACCAAGGTCTACGATGCGCAGGAAAATCCGCTGGCGATCATCCAGATCGCCAAAATGTACGAAGTGCAGAAATACTGCTCGATCACCAATCACATGTGGGACGGCTGGTGGGTCGTGATCAACGGCCGTGCGTGGAAGGAACTGCCTGGCGATCTGCAGACCATCCTGGCCGCGGCGTTCAACGACTCGGCGGTCAAGGAGCGCGCCGACGTGCGTGCGCTCAACGATTCGACGCAGGCCGATCTGAAGGCCAAGGGCATGGTCTTCAATACGACCACGCCGGACAGCTTCCGCGCCGCGCTCAAGAAGAACGGGTTCTACGAGGAGTGGCACAAGAAGTTCGGCGATGAAGCCTGGGGCATTCTGGAGCAATCGGTCGGCAAGCTGTCCTGACGCAGGGGAAGTCAATGCAATCGTCGTCTGTTGCCCTGCCGTCGGTCGATGGCAGCGGCAGGAGGGGAGCGGTCGTCTGTTTCGACCGCTGCCTGGGGCTCGCCCTCGAGTACTTCACCGCGGCGCTGGTGCTCGCCGAGATCGTCGTTCTCTTTTCCGGCGTAGTGTCGCGCTATGTCTTCCACACCCCGCTGGTGTGGACCGACGAACTCGCTTCGACCCTGTTTCTCTGGCTCTCGATGCTCGGTGCCGTGGTCGCCCTGCGGCGCGGCGCGCACATGCGCATGACCGCAATCGTCTCCAAGCTTTCCAGGGAAAAGTACGCCTTGATCGAAGTCATGGGCCTGGTCGCCGCGCTGGCTTTCCTGCTGCTCTTTCTCTGGCCGAGTTGGGAATACGCCAGGGACGAAGCGATGATCACGACGCCGGCGCTCGAGATCAGCAACATGTGGCGCGCCATCGCCATCCCGCTCGGTTGCGGCCTGATGGTAATCACCGCGCTGCTGCGCCTGGCGATCACCGGCAAAGCGCGCGATGTGGCGATCGCCTTTGTCGTCGTCGCGGCGCTGGTCGGCTTGTTCTATCTGCTCGGTCCGTCGCTGCGTCCGCTCGGCAAGCTCAATCTCGTCATTTTCTTCGTCGGCATGGTCGGCATCATGGTGTTTTCCGGGGTGCCGATCGCCTTCTCGTTCGCGCTGGCGACTTTCTCCTATCTGGCGCTGACGACGCGCACGCCGATGCCGGTGATGGTCGGCCGTGTCGAGGAGGGGATGTCGCACCTGGTGCTGCTCGCCGTTCCGCTCTTTGTGTACCTCGGCCTGCTGATCGAAATGACCGGCATGGCCAAAGCCATGGTCGAGTTCCTGGCCAGCATGCTCGGGCGCGTGCGCGGCGGGTTGTCGTATGTGCTGATCGGCGCGATGTATCTGGTCTCGGGAATTTCCGGTTCCAAAACTGCCGACCAGGCGGCCGTTGCGCCTGTGCTGTTCCCGGAAATGAAAGCGCGCGGGGCGAAAGAGGGGGACCTCGTCGCCTTGCTGTCGGTCACCGGTGCGCAGACCGAAACGGTGCCGCCGAGCATCGTGCTGATCACCGTCGGTTCGGTGACCGGCGTGTCCATCGCCGCGCTCTTTACCGGCGGTTTGCTGCCCGGCGTGATCTGCGGCCTCGCCCTGTGCGTTGTGGTGTGGTGGCGCTATCGCGAGGAGGATCTTTCCCAGGTCAGGCGTTTCACCAAGGCCGAAATCGGCCGCCTGTTCCTGATCGCGCTGCCGGCGCTGGTCCTGCCCTTCGTGATCCGTTTCGCGGTGATCGAAGGGATCGCGACGGCGACCGAAGTGTCGACCATCGGCATCGTCTATTCGGTGCTGGTCGGGCTGCTGATCTACCGACGCTTCGACTTCAGGCGCGCCATCAAGATGCTCAGCGATACCGCCTCGCTGGCCGGCGCCATCATCTTCATCATCGGCTGCGCGACGGCGATGGCCTGGGCCTTGACCCAGTCGGGATTTTCGCAGGACCTGGCGGCGGCGATGAAGCGCCTGGGCGGCGCCAATATGTTCATGGCGGTGTCGATCCTCGTCTTCATCATTCTGGGCAGCGTGCTCGAAGGGATTCCGGCCATCGTGCTGTTCGGGCCGCTGCTCTTCCCAATTGCCCGCGAAATGGGAATTCACGACGTCCACTATTCGATGGTGGTGATCCTGGCCATGGCCACCGGGCTTTTCTCGCCGCCCTTCGGTGTCGGCTACTACGGTTGCTGCGCCGTGAGCGGCGTGCATCCGGATGCTGGCATTCCCTACATCGGCGCCTATCTCGGCGCGCTGCTTCTCGGCCTGATCCTGGTCGCGGCGGTGCCGTGGATTTCGCTCGGATTCCTCTGATTGCCGGATCTTCAACCTCAAGCCAAGAAGGCCAGCGCCATGCAGAACCTCAATCAGCGTGCCGCCCAGTTTGTCGTGACGCGAGCGCTCGAACTCGTGCAGGAAAAATACGCCGGCCGCTCGCTCAGCGTCGCGGTTTGCGGCAAGAGCGGCTTTCTGCTGGCCTTCGCCCGCAGCGACGAGGCGAAGCTGCTGACTATCGAGCTGACGCAACGCAAGGCTTATACGGCGGCGCGTACCGGCGTGCAGACGCAGGCCTTCCTGCAACGCCTGCAGCAGGAGAATCTGAATATCGCCTATTTCGGCGACGACCGGTTTTCGGCCCTGCCCGGCGGCATTCCCGTTTATGACGGCGACAAAAGGCTGCTGGGTGCCGTCGGAATCGGCGGCATTTCAGCCAAGGAAGATCAGGAAGTGGCGGAGATCCTCGTCGGCGCGCTCACAGACCAATTACATAAATTTTCATAAGGTGACGAAAATGAACAAGGCCGCAATTTTTCATACCAGCGCGGCGACGCTGGGCCTCTTTCAGACGCTGACGGCGAAGATCATGCCGGAAGTGGAAATCATGCACATCGTCGAAGATTCGATGATCCGTGAAGTCATGAAGAATGGCGGCCCGACGCCGGCGATCAACGCCCGCATCGCCGCTTACGTGCGCGCCGCCGCCGATGCCG
>CAIXAY010000076.1 GCA_903917505.1 uncultured beta proteobacterium
GAGCATCATCCGGACATCGTCGCGCTGTCGGCGCTCTTGACCACGACGATGGGCGAAATGAAGGCCGTCGTCGACGCGCTGGGGAGCGCCGGGCTGCGCGAGCAGGTCAAGGTGATGATCGGCGGCGCGCCGATCTCGGCGGGCTACTGCAGCAGCATCGGCGCCGACGCCTACACCGCCGACGCGGCCTCGGCGAGCGACAGCGCGATCGCGCTGATCAAGCGCCAAGCGGCGTAAGCGGCGATGGACCGTTCGTTCTATCTCGCGCTCGCCGCGACGGGCAAGCGTTTGCCGGTTGCAACGCACCTCGTTCTGCACGAAAAGGAAGATCCCGAGGCGATTCTGCTCGACGGCCAGCGTCTTGCCGCCGTGATGATCGAAACCGCGCGCCGCTTCGACAGCCCGCTGGCCTTGCCGGTCATGGATCTGACGCTGGAAAAGGAGATCATGCTGCGCAGCGTCGGCGGCGTGGCGGACGCCGATATTCCCGCATTCCATTTTCATGAGGCGCCCAACGCGGCGCAAATCGCCGCGGTCGCCGGCATGGATGTGCTGCGCTCGGCGCGGATCAGGGCCGGTTGCGATTCCCTGGCGGCGATCGCCGCCGCCCACCGGAAAGGTGAAAAGGAAGTGCCGATCGGCATGTGCATCGGTCCTTTTTCACTGATGACCAAGCTGATGGCCGACCCGATCGTGCCGATCTTCATGGCAGGTTCCGGCGTGACGGCAGCCGAAGACGACGATGTGGCGATGCTCTCGGCGCTGCTCGATCTCTGCGAAAAAACAGTCCAGGCCCACTGCCTGGCGCAGATGCAGGCCGGCGCCGTCGCCATTTTTCTCTGCGAACCGGCAGCGAACTCGGTCTACTTTTCACCGCTCCAGATCAAGGACGGCGCAACGGTATACGACGATTTCGTCATCGCGCCCAACTTGCGCCTCAAGGCACTGCTCGCCGCCAACCAGGTCGACCTGATCTTCCATGACTGCGGCGCACTGACGCCCGAAATGATCGCGTCCTTTGCCGTGCTGGACCCGGTGATGATCAGTTTCGGCAGCCCGGTCAAGCTGTGGGAAGCCGAGCCGCTGGTGCCGAAGACAACCGTGATCTACGGCAATCTGCCGACCAAGAAATTCTATTCGGACAGCGAAGTCCCGCTCGCCGGAATTCCCGCGATGGTCGCCGAGATCGAAGACAGAATGAAGGCATCGGGACATCCTTACATCATCGGCAGCGAATGCGACGTCCTGTCCATGCCCGGCTACGAGAAAGTCATCATGGACAAGGTCATGGCTTTCGCAAATTGCGGCTGCAAACACTGATCGGACTGCGAGGCGGCGCTTTGGCTTCGCCTGCATCACTTATGGGGGAATCATGAAACAAGAGGCCGTAGAAAAACGAATTGTCCGCCATCACGCCTTCTGGGAAAGAAAACCGCAGGACAGGCCGCTGGTTTCCTTCCAACTCAACGACTACTTCGTCGCCAACCGCATGCACGCCTCGACGGATCTGCGCATCGACAAGAAGAAGATAGAACCCTCGATGCTCGAGGTCGATCGCTTCCTCGACGACTACGAGCGGATGTACCACGAAGCCTGCGCGACCGGGCAGGACGGCTTCTGGGTCGCCGAGCCTTTCTGCGGCATTCCATGGATGGAAGCGATCTTCGGCTGCGACATCTACGGCACGCAGAACAGTTTCGTTTCCAGCCATTGCGTCGATTCGCCCGAGGGCCTCAAGGACATCCGCTTCGACCCGGACAATCCCTGGGTCAGGAAATACCTCGAATTCGTCGCCAAGCTCAGCACGCTTTCGGCGGGGCGCTTCCCGATCGGCCAGCCGATCATGCGCGGCGCGTCCGACATTGTCGGGGCGATGCTCGGGCAGACCGAAATGGTCTTCGCCATCCACGAGGAACCGGAGATCGTTCGCGCGGCCTACTTCAAGGTGCTCGACGGATTCAAGCAACTGATCGGCATGCAATTCGAGGCCACCCCGAGCTTCCTCGGCGGCTATTCGATGGGGCTCTACGACGTGTGGTGTCCGGAGAAGTGCATCTGGTTCCAGGAAGACCTCTCGGCGCTGCTCTCGCCGCAAATCTATACCGACTTTCTGCTCGCTCCCGATGCCGCGGTCTGCGACGGTTACAACTACACCGCCGCGCACCTGCATCCGGCGTCCTTCTTCATCGTCGATTCTCTGCTGCAGATCGACCGGCTCAAGGCCGTCCAGATCAACAAGGACGTCGGCGGGCCCTCGGTCGCGGAAATGATCCCGGTATTTCGCAAGGTGCTGGCGCAAAAGAACCTGATCGTGTTCGGCGATCTCGACGAAGCCGAGATCGATTGCCTTATCGGCGAACTGCCACGCATGGGCCTGTTCCTCAACATCTTCGCGCCGAGTGTCGAACGGGCCGCGCAACTGATGGACTACGTGGCAAGCAAGAGCGATTAAAGACGGGGCCGCGTCAGGGTGTCTGCGGCGTCCCATGGCGCAGGCGGGTTTGCGTCCACGTCGTCAGCTTGTTCTCGCACGGATATTTCAAGACGTCGGCTACATTGAGGTCGACGCCCAGCCCAAGTTTGTCGTTGGCATAGACATGGCCCGCGCGAGCATCTTGGTATTTCCGCGCGAGAGAATTCGACGCGTCAGTTATCGTTGCATCGCCGCGCTTCAGGCTGCGGCAGCATCCATTTGTCGAATATAGCGTTTGGAAATCTCGACTTTCGCCGTCGGCAGGTCGGGGCCGAGGCCGATGCAGGTTTCCGTCGGCATCTCGCAATACAGCCAGCACGGGTGGCCGTTGAGAAAATCGATATCGAGACGGCCCAGCCGGCCGCTCCGGTCGAAGACCTTGGCGTCGCCGCTGAAGGTCAAGAGCGTCCTGTCGTTCTCATCGCGCAGCTCGACCGAGTCGTGATCGGCGCTCATGACATGCCTGAAGCATTTATCGCCGACTGCGAAAATCTTGATGGTGGCTGGCATTGTCTGCTCCTTTTTCAAACCACGAGAAGCCATGCTGTCTATAACGGCCGATCAGTACCGAGGCTTGACATGTTTGTTGTAAGCGCTCGTCTCCATTTGTAACCGCTGCCGATTCCTCGCTTGGCTAGGGCCGGGAAAATCGTTCGCGGGCAATGCTTTTACGCATATACCGTGCCAGTACCAACGGAGCGGGCAAGCGATTGATGTTGTGAAAATAAATGCCGTTCCGTGGCGGTCCCGCGTAATTCTTGCCGGGGCGGCGCAGCCAATACAGCGGAATTGGCCGGTATTCCGGGGCGTCAATGACCCACAGCAGTTGTCGCGATACCCCGTGCGCAAGGATGAGGGCAGGCCAGTGGAATAGCCGGACCCGGTCCTCTCATCTTGGCGGCTGGCGGCCAACAGACTTTCCAATTGCGTGTAAGCGGGGCGCACGCCGGCATCCGCGGGGTGTCGCCGGCACGGTCGGCAGGCGCACGGTTCGCTCCGGCGGCGACGAACTGGCGCACGAGGCTTTGGCGAACGCACTGGAATATCCACGCCGGCCTGAGCGGGAACTTGCGATGGGTATCAACTGTCACTATGCCAAATGGAATATTTCACGGGTTCGATTGCAGTACCCGGCATAGGTGCGCGTTTCTGGGGCCTTGGTTCCGAACCAGGGTGAGTTGGGGGATTTTGCATTGAATGCAAGGAAGGGTGTCGCCGCGCCTTGCCCGCTTGCGCGCGGGCTGAGTTCGAAACACGTCCTCCTGGTGACCGTCGTCTCCCTGATGACCATCGTCTGGGGGCTCTGCCTGACCGGGGCGTGGTTCATGCGCGGCGCGCTCGAAGCGAGCATCGGCGAGACGCAGCTGGCCACCGTGCAACAGCTGGCCAACGAGATCGACCGCAAGTTGCGCGAGCGGCTCGACAGCCTCGCCGGCGAGGCCGCTCATTTCGATGTCAATCGCATCAACGATGCTGCCTACGCGCGTGATTTTCTTGCGGCACGCTACAGCCTGCAGCAGAATTTTCCCGCCGGTACCGCGCTCATCGGCCTCGGAGGCTATGCGATTGCCGGCTACCCGGCGGTGCCGGAACGCCGAAATGTTTGTGTCGGCGATCGCGACTACCTTCGCGAAGTCATCGCGACGCAGCAGCCCTTGATCAGCAAGCCGGCGATGGGCCGCATCACCAAGCGGCCGATGCTCTTCATGAGCGTGCCGGTGCTCGACCACGGCGGCGAAGTCAAGGCGGTGCTGGTCGGTTACACCGATGTCACCGACCCGGGTTTTCTCGGGCAGCTCGGCGTGACCGGACACGTCGGGGCGGCGCAGGCCTACCTGATGTCGCTCAAGGACAAGCTGTTCATCGTCTCTCCCGACAGCAGCCGCGTGCTGGCGCCTTTGCCTGCGCCCGGGACCAGCGTGATCAGCGACAGGCTGCAAGCGGGCTTTGAAGGCACGATGGTGGGCGTCAGCAGAGACGGCACGGAAAAGCTCCTGTCCGCGCAAAAGATACCGACGGCCGGCTGGCTGCTCGAACTCGCCAAGCCGACCGCGGTTATCTTCAAACCCGTGCAACGCATCCAGACCATTATTCTGCTGAGCGGCCTCGCGGTGACCCTGCTCGCGCTGCTGGTCATGCGCTATACGTGGTCGCATTTCTTTGGCCAGCTCAGGGCGGCAACGTTCAAGCTCGACGACATGACGCGAGGGAATGAAGTTCAGCGTCGGCTACCAGAAGCAGGCGGCTCCGAAATCCGCAGCCTGAGCGCCAGCTTCAATCGGCTGCTGGCGTGCATTGAAACCCAGGAGGAACTGTTCGCCAGCGTTGTCGACAGCACGAATCACCTGATCTGGTCGGTCGGCGCGGCCTCCTACGAGCTGCTCACTTTCAACGCCGGTCTGCGCGATTATATGGCCCGCGAACTCGGTGTCGGTCTCAGGAAAGGCATGTCTCCGGAAGATATCCTGCCGGCGCAAGCGGCTGGCTACTGGCGCGATCATTACCATCGGGCGCTGCGCGACGGGCCCTACACTTTTGAGCATCGCGGACAGTTCAGCGATTCCATATTACGAGTGCATTTTCACCTGCTTTACCTCGATGGCCGGGTTTTCGGAATTTCGGTCTTTGCCGAAGACATCACCGAGCTCAGCCGCAAGAACGAGGACCTGGCGCGCCACCGCGATCAGCTCGAAACGACGGTCAAATCGCGCACGGCGGAACTGGAGCGCGCGCTGGCCGAGAGCGCCACGCTGCTGGATTCGCTGCGCAAGAGCGAAGCGCTCTACCGCGCGATCGGCGAGACCATCGATTACGGGGTGTGGATTTGCCAGCCCGACGGACGCAACACCTACGCCAGTCAAAATTTCCTCAAGATGCTCGGCATCACGCAGGAGCAATGTTCCGGTTTCGGCTGGAGCGACCGGCTGCATCCGGACGATGCGGCGGCAACCCTCGTGGCCTTGCGCGAATGCATGCACAGCGGCAGCCGCTGGACCCGCGAGCACCGCCTGCGCGGCGCGGACGGGCTCTGGCATCATGTGCTGGCGCGTGGCGTGCCGGTCAGGGACGAACAGGGCAAGACCACTTGCTGGGCCGGCATCCACCTCGATATTTCGGAGATCAAGAAGACCGAAGAGGAGTTGCGCGTCGCCAAGGAGATCGCCGAGCGCGCCAACGAAGCCAAATCGCGCTTTCTCGCCGCCGCCAGCCATGACTTGCGCCAACCGCTGTCGGCGCTCGGCATCTACACCCATATCCTCTCCGAAAAGCTGCCCGCATCCGAACAAAACGTCGTGGCGCGAATGAAGGAATGCGTCGGCGGCTTGAGCCGCCTGCTCAACGATCTGCTTGACTTAAGCAAGCTCTCGGCCGGCGTCGTCACGGCCAGGCCGGACGATTTTCCGATCGCCGGCCTGCTTGACTACCAGCGCGCCATGCACAACCCGGTTGCCGAGGCGAAAGGCCTGCGCCTGCGCTGCGTGCGATCGCGCCTGATCGGGCGTACCGATCCGGTGCTCTTGCAGCGCATCGTCAGCAACTTCATCGACAACGCCCTGCGTTACACCAGTCGCGGCGGCGCTGTGGTCGGTTGCCGCCGCCGGCAGGGCAGGGTGTTCATCGAGGTCTGGGACAGCGGCATCGGCATTGCCGCCGACAAGCAGATGGAAATCTTCGAGGAATTCAGGCAGCTCGGCGATGCGGCGCACAACAGCGGCAGCGGACTGGGCCTGGCCATCGCCGCCAAGGCGGCGGCCTTGCTCGGCCTGGAAATTCAAGTCCGCTCGCAGCCCGGGCGCGGGTCGGTCTTCGCGGTCGAGTTGCCGACCGGCCAGTCCCTGACGCCGCAGGCATCGCCAGAGCGCATCGTCGTCCGGCGGTCTCTGCGCATCGCGCTGGTCGAGGATAACCGGCTGGTGCGCGAAGCGATCGAGACGGCGATGCAGGAATCGGGGCATCGGCTGGTCAGCGCGGCCGGCGGCGACGAACTGCTCGCCGCGCTGGGGCCGGTGGCGCCCGATGTGCTGGTGTCGGATTACCGCTTGCCCGAGGGCCGCACCGGCTTCGAGGTGATCGCCGCGCTGCGCGCCGAATTCGGCCGGGATATTCCGGCCATCATCATCACCGGCGACACCGATCCAGCGCTGCTGCGCAAGATGGCCGAGCATGGCATCATCGTGCTGCACAAGCCGCTGGACCTCGACGAATTGCAGGCCTGCCTCGAGCATGTGGTCGGCCCGCTCGCGGCGGCAGATCGTTAGTCCCGCTGCGCTGCGCCGCCGGCAGTCGCCAGGGCGCACACGCGCCGCTTCCCGACGCGACCGAGGGCGTGCCAAGCGGAGAGGAAGCTGTCAGAGCCAGGAATGCAAACGCACCATGATCGATAGCCCCGATGAATAATCGTCTTGGCAAATGGCTGATGCTGTTCGGCCTGATCCTGCTGGCGGCGGCGCTCTGGAAAAAGAGCGACTTGCCGGCGCCGCCGGCGCTGCACGCCGAACTGCTCGGGGAGCCGGTACAGGTGGCGGTTTCCCATCCGCCGATGCGGGTCACCGTCGGTGCGATCGATTACCAGGTCCAGCCGCTGTACACCTACGATCTTTACGGCATGGTCGTCAGCAAGCACAACGCCGATACCTGGTGGGACTATCTGCACAAGGAATGGAATGATCAGCTGAACATCACCGATCTCTGCGTTGTGTGGGGGAACAATGTCCGCAGCGGCGCTTACCAGGAGATCAGTTTTTCCAGCGGCCAGTTCACCTGCAACTATCAAACCTCTTCGAGCGAGGCCTGGGCAGCGTTCGATATCACGGCGATTTCGAATAACCACTTGCTCAGCGCCGATCCCGTGCTGGCCCGCAGGATGCGCGAGGTGCGCATCGGCGACCAGATTCATTTCACCGGCTATCTGGCGGAATACTCGCATAACCATGGAACCCCGTTCAAGCGCGGCACCAGCATCGTGCGCACCGATACCGGCAACGGCGCGTGCGAGACGGTCTATATCGACACCTTCGAGGTGTTGCAGCGCGGCGGCGGCAATTGGCGCATCCTGCAGTGGGCCGGCATCGGCTTGATGATGCTCGGCCTGATCGCGTGGTTCAGCCTGCCGGTGCGCCTGGATCGATGAACGGGCAGCAAACGCGCCTTGCGGCGCAGAGTCAGGTCTTGAGGCAGGCACCGGGTCCCGGCTTGCGCCGGGACGACGGGTGCGAGGACACGTCATTCCGGCGCAAGCCGGAATCGATCGCGGGTGACACTCAGCTGATGGTGGTCTGACCGGCCAGCTTGCGGATTTCCTTGTCGAGGAAATAGATGCCCTTGCCTTCGAGTCCGATTACCGAGATCTTGTCGAGGATGCTCTTGAACAGGCGTTCTTCTTCGTGCTGTTCGCTGACATACCATTGCAGGAACTGGAAGGTGCCGAAATCCTGCTCGGCCAGCGCGCCGGCGACCAGTTGATTGATCGCCCCGGTGATGCCGATTTCATGCTTGTAAGTCACTTCGAATACTTCGCCGAGCGACTCGTAGTTCGACGGCGGCGCATCCAGAGCGCCGAGCACGGCAAGCGCGCCCGTCTCGCAGACATAATCGAACAGCTTGTTCATGTGCAGCAACTCTTCACCCGCATGTTCGCGCAGGAAGGCGGCGCTGCCCGTATAGCCCTGGTGATCGCACCAGGCGCTCATTTGCAGGTAGAGGTTGGAGGAATATTGTTCGAGCCTGATTTGCTTGTTCAGGCGGTCGATCATTGCGGGGGTCAGCATGGTTTTCTCCTGTGGGCTGATTGAAAATATTGTGGGGCTGGGTTCTATTTACACCGACAGTGCGGTGGACAGCTTTGCTCTGCATGAAGGGATTCAAGATTGATTGTGATCAGCGCGCTCATCGCGCTCGTTTTAAGGCAGATCATACCTCTATCGCCGCGTTGAGGGGATGCAAGCGTTTAATTTGCAATGCTTAAATTCAGAAAAAAGGCACGCCAGCCGCCAGGCATGGTTCATCCCGTGCGCGCTGGATGAATCGCCTGTTGCCCTTGCCGCCTATTGCTTGCCGTCGATAGCCCGCCGGTTCTCGATGCACTTGACGCAGGCCACCAGCGTCCGGTTGACCGGGGTCGGGATGCCTGAGCGCTCGCCCCAGCGCACGACCGAGCCGTTGATGAAATCGATCTCGGTCATTTGGCCTTTTTCCACGCTCTGCAGCATCGAGGCCTTGAATTCGGGCGGCAGCCCCTGGGCGGCGAGCGGCCAGAAATAATTCGGATCTTCCGAAGACAGCGTGATGTCGTTGGCCCTGGCCACGGCGATGCCCTCGGCGATCGCCGCCAGCGCCGTCGCTTCGATTGCGGGAATTTGGTAGAGCGGGCCATAGGGCAGGCGCGTGATCGCGCTCAGCGAACCGCTCGCCAGATTGACCAGCAGCTTGTCCCACATCGTGCCGTAGATATTCGTACTGACCGTCGTCTGCAGGCCGGCGCGGTTGAATTCATCAGCCACCGACTGCAGACGGGCGCTCAACCGGCCATCGAGTTCGCCGATGCAGGTGGTTTTGTTCTTGATGCCGTAGAGCACATGTCCGGGCGCGATGAAGATGCCGCCGACATAGGTCCTGCCGGCCAGCACGCGTTCGCGACCGACGACCTCGGCGAGGACCTCCTCATGCCCCAGCCCGTTCTGCAGCGACATGACCATGGTGTCCTTGCCGACGATGGGCAGCACCGATTCGATGGCGAACCGGGTAGCGAAGGACTTGACCAGAATGATGACCAGATCGACCGGCGCCAGGCCTTCGCAACGGGAACAGGCCTTGACGGTGACGACCTGGTCTTCGGCGCCGCAGCGCATTTTCAAGCCCTGCGCATTGATGGTGTCGATGTTCAGGTTGGGGCGATTGAACAGGATGACATCCGCTCCGCTCCGTGCCAGCACGCCGCCGATTGCGCATCCCAATGCGCCTGCGCCTGAAATGCAAATCTTCATTTCGAGTTTCTTTCTATTGGCGCTGGAGAAGCGCGTGTGCAAGCACTTTAACCACGACCTCGATCTTCTGTCCATGCCAAGATGCGCTGCCCTGCCGTCGGCCGCTCCGTTCGGCAACGAACAGACGCCGGCCGGTCAAACGCGCAAGGTGCGGGCAAGTGGCATGACGGGCGGAAATGGCGAGCGTGCCGTTCCGCCGGCGTTTGCCGCGAGTGACTTGATGGATTCGCTTGATGCCGCCACGACGCGCCGCAGCACTGCCCCGCCTGATCGCCACCATGGCCATGGCATTGCTGGGCTATGGCGCGGCAGGGCTGGATGTCGCGGCGGCTGAGGTTTTCCCGGCCGCACCGACGATCGCCGACGCGCACCGCTATTTTGCCGCGCTGGTGGCCAGCAACGACGTCATCACCATTCACGAATCGATCGGCAAGGACGGCGACATTCTCGGCTACCGGACTTTTCCGGCGCAGCAATATCGCGGCGCGGCATGCAAGTCGAGGATTACCCTGCAGAACGGTGTGAACATCGATCTCGACTGGGGCACCGTCGAGAATTCCCAGGCCAGCGACGGGTCGCTGAGCATCCTGCATGGCCAGGACGTGCAATTCACGTTCTTCCACATGCTCGCGCTCGAAGGCGGAATCGTCGTCGAACCGGCGAACGCGATCGCGCGGCTGATTTTCGGCGTCGTGGACGAATTGCCGCGCAATCGGCTGCTCAAGGCCATCGATCTGGTCACGGTCGCCTGCCGCGCCAAGTCGAAGTTCGACTAGCGCGCGCGGCGATTATACGGCCTGTAAGCTCGGCGCGTCACTTCTTGTCCCAGGCGACCGACTGCGCCGCCTGGCTGCCGGTCACCGAGTAGAGCACCTGGGTGTTGCGCGACTTCAAGAAGTCTTCGAGGCTCTCGCCGCGCATCGCGGCGTAGATGTGCAGGTTCGACGTGCCGACCGTCGCGCCGAGTTTCTCGAGCATGAAGAAAATGACGCCGTAATGAATCATGCCGCGCCAGTCGCGCCGGCGCACCAGATCCTTTTCCTCTTCGCTGAGCCCGGCGGCGGCGAAGGCGCCTTCCGGGTCGGCGAGGAAACGCTGGCGCTGTTCGGGAACGATCATGCCGTGCAGGAATTTGTTGAGGCGGTAGGCCTTGAGGCTCGTCGCGTGGGTGAACGGATAGGTGCCGGCGAGCGCCTCGGCGCCGCGCAATTGCTCGGCCATGCGCTCACGATGCCGCGCATCGACCTCGCCCGGTACCGGCAGCGCATCGTTCTCGAGCACAAGGGTGCCGATGCCGGTCATCGACGGCAGGTAGTAGGAGCTGTGCACCTTCCTGACGCAGGCCGACAGGGCGCCGCGCATGATGAGCCACATGATGATCTCGGCGCCTTCCAGTCCGCCGAGCGCCGCGTATTCGGCGTGCGTCATCTCGGCCAGGCGCTCGGGATCGCGCGCGATGACCTCGAGAAACTCCTTGTCCCAAGCGACGTTGTTGAAGCCGGCGCGCTCGCCGTGCACCTGGTGCGACAGGCCGCCGGTCGCCACGATCGCGACGCGCAGGTCCTCGGGGTAGCTTTCGATCGCCCGGCGCAGCGCCTGCCCGAGCTTGAAGCAGCGGCGCGCCGTCGGAATCGGGAACTGCAGGACGCCGACCTGCAGCGGCACGATGCTCGTCGGCCATTGCGAGCCCTCGCGTTCGAGCAGCACCGACATCGGCGAGAAGAAGCCATGGTCGAGCGGTTTGTCCTGGAAGAAGGACATGTCGAATTCTTCGCTGACCAGGCTCGCGCCGATGTGCTGCGCCAGTTGCGGATGGCCGGGAACCGGCGGCAGGGCGCGCGCGCCGCCGCCCTCGTCGGCGACGGCATATTCCTTGTCGATGCCGAGCGCGAACACCGAGTAGTGGTCGAAGAAGAAGGAGGTGACGTGGTCGTTGAAAACGTAGACGAGGACGTCGGGCCGCTTCTCCTTGAACCACTTGCGGATCGGCTCGAAACTCTCGAAGATCGGCGCCCAGGCCCGATCGGCCTGCTTGTTGGTGTCATAGGCGAAGCCGATGGTGGGTGTGTGCGAAACGCCAATTCCTCCGATGATCTTGGCCATGGCTTTCTTCCTCCCTTAGCGAGTGTAGTGAGGCTCCCAGTTTAGGGCGAAGCGGGAAATCGTGTCCATGCCAGCGACTTGAGCCGGCGAAATTACAGTTTGAACTGCTCGACGGATTGCTTGAGCGTCGTCGCCAGTTGTTCGAGTTCGACGGCCGCGGCGGTGACCTGCTTGATGATCGTGTTGGTGCTTCCCGTCATCCTGGCGATTTCGTCGATATTGCGGGTGATGACCTTGCTCGTTGCCGTCTGTTCGCAAAGCGCCGAGGAGATCTCGGCGACCGAGGCCAGCACCTGGCCGACGCCGTCCTTGATCTTCGCCATCGAACAGCCGGCGCGTTCAACGCCCCGCCCGCCTTGTTCGACGAGGCCGATGCCCTTGCTCATGCCGGCGACCGCCGCATCGCTGCCGTCCTGGGTCGCCTGGATCATCGCGGCGATCTTTTGCGTCGACACCGTCGTTCGCTCGGCGAGCTTTCGCACTTCGTCGGCGACGACCGCGAAGCCCCGTCCCTGCTCGCCGGCGCGTGCGGCTTCGATGGCCGCGTTCAAGGCCAGGAGGTTGGTCTGATCGGCGATTTCCTTGATCACGTTGACGATCTCGGTGATCTGATGCGATTTTTCGCCCAGGGACGAGATGACGCCGGCAGATGCCGCGACCGATTCGGAAATCTCGCGCATGTCGACGACCACTTCCTGCACGTCCTGCGCGCCCGTCTTGGCCAGATCGCCGGTTTGCGAGGCGTGTTTCTGCGCGCTTGCCGCATTCTCGGAAATCAGGCCGATGCCGACGGTCATCGCTTCGACCGATGCGGACATGGCGACCGAGGCATCGTTCTGCTGCTCCGAAGCGAGCATGACCTGCTGCGAAGAGCTGCTCAACTGCCTTGCCGACTGCGTCAGCAAGGCCGCGCTGCGCAGGGTCCCGCCGATGATCTCGCGCAGGCTGGCCTGCATCTCCCGCATGGCCGCCAAGAGGCTGGTGCCGTCGCCGGCTTTGGTGGCGATTTTTTCCGACAGATTGCCGCAGGCAATCCGCCTGACGATGGCGATGACCTCGGTCGGTTCGCCGCCCAGTTGCAGCAGCAGCCTGCGCACGACGAAACCGATGGTGAAGAACAGGATAAGCTGCAGCACGCCCTGGCCGATCCATATGGACGTGTTGATTTTCCGCATCGTCGCCAAATCGTTCTTGATGTCGATGACGACGCTGACCGCGCCTATCGTCGCCCCTTCGGCGACGCCGTGGCACTTGAGGCAATCGATGCTGCGCGAGTTGCTGGTGGCGATGAAGGGCATTGCGGTTCTGAGCAGCGCGTCGCCATTCGGCGCGAGAATCATCTGGTGCTCGATCTTGCCGCTCGCCAGCACGCGTTTGTCCATCGCGTCGATGGCCTGCTCTTCGGGAAGGCCGGCGCCGAATTCGTCGTCGATCGCCTTGCCGCGAACGATGCGCAGTTCCCTCGTCTGTTCCGAAATCCCGATTTTCTGGATGAACAGCGCGCGGCTCTTGGCGTCGCTGATCACGTCGTCTTTGCCCGCCTTGATCAGCATGAAGGTATTCAAGCCGTTGATCGCGCCATCGCCGACGCCGATCGCGCGCTCTTTGGCGGCGTCAATGACTTGCTGCTCGAGATGGCTGGAAATCCATTGCTGCGCGGCGACGAGAAGAATGATCAGGATGCCCTGGATCAGGATTTGCAGTTTGAGTTGCAGCCCGGCACGCTGCCACCAAATCGTTACGCCATCCATTTTCCGCGCCCCCCGGTGCAAGGACCGTAGGGCAACATTGCCGGCGCTTCGTTCCCTTTGCGCGGCGCGACCATTCAGTCATGCCACCATTTGCACCGCCAGCTTGCGGCCGGGCCTTGCCGCTAGCCCTCGAGGCGGCTGGCGCTGACCTTGTAGCTGACGCGCGCCGTGTCCTGACTGTTGAAGCGGCCGTCGCCGCTTTCGACCTCGGGGTAGATCAGGAAGGGCAGCATGCTGCCGGGCGAACCGCGCAGGCTGACATCCTGCGCGGCATTGAAGCTGATCCAGTTCATTTCCCAGAAGCCGAAGAGCAGCTTCTTCAGCACGCTGAGCCTGGGGTCGCCGCTGCTCAGGTTCTCTTCGCGCATGGCCTTGCGCACATCCGACGGGTTGACCGGAATCCAGCCGTAGCCGGGCGCGTAAAACTCGGCGCGGCAATTTTGTGCTTCATTCAGTTCGCCGGTCGCGCCGAGGCAGCCGAACAGCCGCGAGGCGTCGACGCGCATGCCGAACACCGGCCGCGCCGGAATGCCGATCGAGCGGCACAGGCCGACGAAGAGCAGCGATATGTCGGCGCTCTTGCCGGCCAGGTCACCGCTGTCGAGCATGTTGCCGATGTCGGTGTTGCCGACGCCTTTCGTCAGCGGGTTGAAGCTGGCGTTTTCGACGACCCATTCGTAGATCGCCTTGCCCATGGCCAGCGGATCCTTGACGCGCCCGATCGCCCGTTCGGCGGTACTGCGCACGATGCCGTCGAGCGGCACCAGCCGGGTCGATTGCAGGCAGCGGCGCAGCACTTCGGTGCGCTCGGCCATCGCGCCATGGCGGGTGATGTCGAAAGGCCGGTCCTGGGTGGCCACCTGGCTGGTGATCTGCAGTTGCGGCTCGGCCACGCCTTCAGGCCAGTCGGCGTAGAAAACTTCCATTTCGGCGACCGGGTCGCGATAGATGCCGGCGCTGGCGAAATTGCCCTGCCAGGTGTGGCCGAGCGAACGCTCCCACAGGGTGTCCTTGTACTGGGCCAGCGGCAGCCACAGCCGCGCCTTGCCGTTGATGCCCTTCAGGCTGATGGTCGAGCGCAGGTCGTAGCTGCGCCATTGCGGCAAGGGTTCGTCGGGCAGGCTGATGACGTTGCGCGTTTCGGCGGCCGGCGCCGCAGCCGCGGCCTTGGTCCTGGCCGCCGGTTTTTTTGCGGCCGGCTTTTTTTTCGCCGAGCGGTTTACCGCCTCGGCCTGCGGCGAAGCCAATAGTGCGAGAACTGCCGAGGCGGCGAGGAAGTCACGTCGTTTCAATCGACACTCCGCAATGCATAGGAAACAGCCCGGGTCGCCGAGATTGGCAGCGGGCAAAAACGAACAAGCCGCGTCAAGGGACACGGCTCGATGGAGAAAAAATTATAGCACTTCGGCCAGGCTGGCGGCCAAATCGGCCGCCTGGTTCCGCAAGGGGCGGTGCGGGCTCCGGCGCGACGACCCGCCGCCGGGGCCGAACACGCCGATGCAGCCGCTCACCCGCGTCGCCTCCGGCCGGCGCCTGCCGAAGCAGGTGGCGCATTGCGAGCACGGGCTATTGCGTCTTGTAGCGAAGCCAGACACCGCCGCCGTCGCGCACTTCGGCCGAAATCAGCGAAAGATAGCTTGGCGCCTTCCAGGCTTCCCTGGAAATCTCGAACGATGCCGGATGCTCGCCACGGCCATCGACAAGCGGCAGGATGAGCACGCTGACCTCGTCGACCAGGCCGGCATTGATGAACGAGCCGCTGACTGTTGGCCCGCCCTCGACAATGAGGCGCTTCAGGCCAAGCTCATCGGCAAGGATAGTGACGACTTGCTGCAGGTCGATTTCCGTCTTGCCGGCAAAAAGGTAAGAGACGCCGATCGACTGCAGATACGCCAGATAGTCGTCCGCTACGGCTTCCGTGACGACTTCGACGATGTGCGAATCGAGCGCTGCGCTGCTTTTCCAGGCGACCTTCCCGTGCGGGTCGATCGACACCGCATAGAGCGCCGCATCGCGCTTGGCGAAATGATGGACACGGGGAATGGCGGCCTTGGCCAGGCCGCGCGGGTAATCATCGCCATGCGAGATTTCCTGCATGGTGACGCGGCCGCAGATCCACGCATCGAACCTGAATTCCCGGGCAAGGGTTTCGTACAGCTCGCCGGCCCTTTTCTTGAACGGCCTGTCCCAGCCGTCGGTGAGCGCATGCCCGTCGATCGAAGACATCATGTGGCAGACGACATAGGGTTTCATTGGCAATTCGCTCCGCGGTTTGACGATCCATTATAAGGGCGGCGCGTCCAGAGTCGGTTCGCGCGGCTAATGCGAGCGAGACGCCCCAGGCTGCATGCACGTTTGCAATTCCGGCGATCTTGCGGCCTTGCGGACGCGGCTTCGATTCACGCCGCCTCCGCTTGAGCGTATCGCGGTGCGCTTACATCGGGATCCGGAAGGATTGCCCGATCACCTTCAGGGCTTCAGGGCTGTCCCAGGCCTTGGCGCCATAGAACTTGGCGAGCACTTTCCCCTGCGCGTCGATCAGCAGGGTCAAGGGAAGCATGTCCGCCCCCAGCATGTTTTCCATGAACAAATGCCGGTCGATATAGTTGGCGAAGGTGGTCTTCGACTTCAGCAGGAAGGCCTTGGCCGCATCGGGATAGTCGTCGGTGGAAATGCCGATCACCGTGAAGCGCCTGGCGCCGTCGCGCCTGGAGAGCCTTTCCAGGGAGCCCATTTCCTCCCGGCAGGGGCCGCACCAGCTGGCCCACACGTTGATGATCAAGGGCTTGCCGCGGTATTCGGACAGCTTTCGCGATGGGCCCGTCAGACCTTGCAGCGTCGCTTCGCGCAAGGTCATGCCGATCTCGACTTCCCCCGGCGTCTTCGCCGACGCCGATACGGCGAACAGGGAGAGCAGGACGACGGACAGGAACAGTTTTCCTGCTCGACAGGTGTCGAGCGAGCGGGCAACGATCACGATGGTTCCCGGCCCTGCGTTACCCGCGCCAAGCGACAAATCATAAAACCTCGTCCGCGGAGTCGGCGAGGCGCGATCGTTCGACGCGCTGCAGGGTGACGTGGCC
>CAIXAY010000077.1 GCA_903917505.1 uncultured beta proteobacterium
AAGTTGCCGGCGTCATGGAACTCGGCATGGCCAACCGCAACATGCATTCCGAAATCCAGACTTTCGTCGGGCGCACCGTCGATTCCGAACTGTCGGGCAACATGATCGACCTCTGCCCGGTCGGCGCGCTGACCTCCAAGCCTTTCCGCTACTCGGCGCGCAGCTGGGAGCTGTCGCGGCGCAAGTCGGTGAGCCCGCACGACAGCCTCGGTTCTAACCTGACCGTGCAGGTCAAGGACAACCGCGCCATGCGCGTCCTGCCGCGCGAGAACGAAGCGGTCAACGAGTGCTGGATCTCCGACAAGGACCGTTTCTCCTACCAGGGATTGAATTCGCCTGAGCGCCTGAAGAAGCCGATGATCCGCGTCGACGGCGCCTTGCGCGAAGTCGAGTGGAGCGTTGCGCTCGATTACGTCGCGCACGGCCTCAAGGACATCGCCACGCTGCACGGCGGCGAAGCCATAGCGGCGCTCGCCGCCCCGCAGGCCACGCTGGAAGAGCTGTTCCTGCTGCAGAAACTGACGCGCGGGCTCGGTTCGGGCAGCGTCGATTTCCGTCCGCGCCGGCGTGATTTTTCGAGCGACGGCAAGCGCGCCGGAACGCCCTGGCTCGGCCTCAAGCTCGCCGAGATCAAGGATTTGGACGCGGCGCTGGTGGTCGGCAGTTTCCTGCGCAAGGACCATCCGCTCTTCGCCCAGCGCCTGCGCCAGCTGGCCAAGGGCTCGGCGGCGAAGAAAGCCGGCCAGGTCAGCCTGATCTCGGTGAGCGGCGACGATCCGCTGATCGGGCTGCATGCGCACCTCACCGTCGCACCGGCCGACCTCGCGGCGGCGCTCGCCGGCGTCGTCAAGGCCGCTGCCCAGTTGAAGAATGCCGGAATTCCTGCCGGCCTCGAGAACAGTGAAGTCGACGCCAATAGCCAGGCGATCGCCGAAAGCCTTGTCGCCGGTGACGAAGTTGGCAAACGCAGCGCCATCTTCCTCGGCAACGTCGCCGAACAGAGCGCGCAGGCGGCGCAATTGCACGCCTTGGCCGCCGAACTCGCGCGCCTGACCGGCGCGACATTGGGATTCATCGGCGAAGCGGCCAACAGCGTCGGCGGTTACGTCGCCCAGGCGCTGCCGAGCGCGCTCAACGCTTACGAAATGTTCGCGCAGCCGCGCCAAGCCTACGTCCTGCTCGGCATCGAACCGGAACTCGATTGTCATAACCCGCAGCTGGCGATGGCCGCCATCAAGCAGGCGGCGCTGGTCGTCATGCTGACGCCGTTTGCCAGCGAGGCCATGTACGACTATGCCGACGTCCTGCTGCCGACGGCGCCCTTCACCGAGACTTCGGGATCTTTCGTCAATTGCGAAGGCCGCCTACAGAGTTTCAAGGGCGTTTGCCGCCCGCTCGGCGATGCGCGGCCGGCGTGGAAGGTGCTGCGCGTGCTCGGCAACCTGCTGGCGCTGCCCGGCTTCGCTTATGACAGCAGCGAACAGATTCGCGACGAGATCGTGGCCAAGGGCAGCGAATTTGTCGGCGGACTCGATAACGGCATCAACGGCCTGGCACTGGCGCCTGGCGGTGAACGCCCGGCGCTGCAACGCATTGCCGAGGTGCCGATCTATTCTTCCGATCCGATCGTTCGACGTGCGCTGGCTTTGCAGCAGACCGCCGATGCCGCGGCGCCGACCGCGCGCCTTTGCGCGGCAACCCTCGCGCAGCTGGGCCTTGCCGACGGCGCTGCCGTGCGCGTGACGCAAGGGCAGGGGGCCGTGCTGCTGGCGGTGCAGGTTGATGAAACCGTCCCGCCGTCCTGTGTTCGCGTCGCCACGGCGGACGGCACGACGGCAGCGCTCGGCGACATGTTCGGGCCGATTAACGTGGAGCGTGCATGATGGTTGAAACGCTGCAGCAGCTGTTGCCGGGCTTTCTGATTCCGTATCTGAACATGGGGATGCAACTCGGGCAGGATTTCTTCGGTTCGCTCTGGCCGGATCTGGTCCTCACCGTATGGACCGTGATCAAGGCGGCCATCATCATTTCCATCCTGCTCCTGTGCGTCGCCTACATGACCTTCGCCGAACGCAAGGTCATCGGCTGGATGCAGGTGCGCATCGGCCCGAACCGCGTCGGCCCGTGGGGGCTGATCCAGCCGATCGCCGACGGCTTGAAGCTGATGCTCAAGGAAGTCGTGATTCCCTACGGCGCCGATCAAAAGGTCTTCCTGCTCGCGCCGATCTTCGCTTTCGCGCCGGCGCTGGCGGCCTGGGCGGTGATCCCGTTCAACCCGACGATGGTGCTGGCCAACGCCAACGCCAGCCTGCTCTACATCCTGGCGATGACCTCGATCAGCGTGTACGGCATCATGCTGGCCGGCTGGTCGTCCAACTCGAAATATGCCTTCCTCGGCGGCATGCGCTCGGCGGCCCAGCTGATCTCCTATGAAGTGGCGATGGGCCTGGCGCTCGTCGTGGTGATGATGGTCTCGAACAGCCTCAACCTCGGCGCCATCGTCGAAGGCCAGGCGCAGGGCCGCTTCGCCGACATGGGCCTG
>CAIXAY010000078.1 GCA_903917505.1 uncultured beta proteobacterium
GCCGTTGGCCTGCTGCGCTTTGTCGTCGCGGCCGGCGAGCAGCTTGAGCCAGGCGTATTGCAGCCGGTTGGTGTCCTGGAACTCGTCGACCAGGATGTGGCGGAAGCGCTCCTGGTAATGGCGGCGCAGCGGTTCGTTGCGCTGCAGGAGCTCGTAGGTGCGCAGCAGCAGTTCGGCGAAATCGACGACGCCCTCGCGCTGGCACTGCGCGTCGTACTCGGCGTAGAGCTCGACCCGGCGCCGCGTGTAGTCGTCGTAGGCTTCGGCCTGCGCGGCGCGCAGCCCCTGTTCCTTGTGCGCGTTGATGAAGCTCGCGAGCTCGCGCGGCGGAAACTTTTCGTCGTCGATGTTGAGGTTCTTCAGCAGGCGCTTGATCACCGACAGCTGATCGGACGAATCGAGAATCTGAAAGAGGCCCGGCAGACCGGCTTCGCGGTGGTGCGCGCGCAAGAGGCGGTTGCACAGGCCGTGGAAGGTGCCTATCCACATGCCGCGCGTATTGATCGGCAGCATCGCCGCGAGGCGCGCCAGCATTTCCTTCGCCGCCTTGTTGGTGAAGGTCACGGCGAGCACGCCGGCGGGACCGACCTGGCCGGTCGACACGAGCCAGGCGAGGCGCGTCGTCAGCACCCGCGTCTTGCCGCTGCCGGCGCCGGCGAGGATCAGCGCGTGCTGCGGCGGCAGCGTGACGGCGGCCAGTTGCTGCGGGTTGAGACGGGCAAGCAGATCGGACATGGGGGATTCTCGCGGAAGCAGCCGGGATTATACCGGTCGCTCACTTTTGCATCCCGCTTAAGCGCTACGCGCAGCCCGCGTCGTCATTCCGGCGCACGCCGGAATCCAGCAGTTCGCGACATCAACTCACTGGACACCGGCGTGCGCCGGTGTGACGATCCCGGGATCAGTAGCGCGTCACCGCGGGCGCCTCGAGCGCCAGCGCGCCGGCGAGCTTGCTCGACAGGATTTCGGCTTCGGCTTTCGACGGCAGGCCGGAAACGCGCACGGCGTAGCGATAGCCACCGCCTCCGGCCGCGCGCGGCTTGATGCTGACTGCATAACCGGCGAGGCGCGCCTGGTCGTACAGGGCGAGCGTTTCGCTCTCGTCGGCCAGGGTCGCTAACTCGACCTTCCATTTGCCGCCGCGCTGGGCATAGCCGCTGCCCGGCTGGATTTCGGTCAGCGCCGACCATTTGGCAACCTGATCGTAATCGACTTTGCCGACCGGTTCGGGCGCCATGTCCTTGGGCGCCACGTAGAAACTCAGCGCCTCGCCGAGTTCGCGTCCCTGATCGAGCGGGTGAAATACCGTGATGTGCCCTTCGAGCAGGCAGACGAGATCGCGCTCGGCGTTCGACTGTCCCCACAGGTCGGTGCCGCGAATGCCGGCGGTAATGGTCGCGATGCGCACGTTGATCGCCCGTTGCTGGCGCACCGACGAGAAAATGCCGGTGGTGAAACGGAAAGCGCCCTTGGCGACGTCGAGCGCTGCGGTGAACACACGGTTCTCGCGGCGCCCCAGCGCATTGATGTCGAGTTGCGTGTTTTCGCCGAGCTTGACGGCGCTGCCTTCAGCGAGCTGGATCAGCACGCGCGCGTCGGCGCCGGTGATCACGCGATCGCGATTTTGCAACACCTTGCCCGGCACGAGGGCCTGCCTGACGCCGTTGCGCTCGACCCAGGCCGGCATCTGCACACTGTCTATCGTGGCG
This sequence comes from uncultured beta proteobacterium, assembly GCA_903917505.1. The sequence goes on from CAIXAY010000078.1 coordinate 1,710, forward strand.
TAGTCCCGGTCGATGGCCGGCGCCGCGGGCGCCGCGAGTGCGCAGGCAAGGACGGCGGCGAACTGGAAGCAGCGTGAGCGCATGTTCATGGGATGGCCTTTCGCACAGGGGTGAGCGCAATTCTAGCAGGCCGCAGGCCGCCCGGGGAGATCGCCGCGAGGCGGGCCAGTGCCTTGATAATGCAGCCGTATTTTTTTCTTTCCGGCTTTGCCGCACAGGCCTCGCGCGCAGCCACAAATTGACCGGAAGGCCCTGTGGCAGTACGATACGCCCTCTCGACCAACCGTTATTGGAACTGAAACCATGAACGCACCACAGTCCGCTGTAAAGGTCAAACCGGGCGTTATCGCCGGCGACGATTTGCAAGCCCTCTTCGCGCTGGCCAAGGCCGGACATTTCGCCCTGCCGGCGATCAACGTCATCAACACCAGCACGGTCAACGCCGTCATGGAAGCCGCCGCCGAAATCAAGTCGCCGGCCATCCTTCAGTTCTCCAACGGCGGCGCCCAGTTCTTCGCCGGCAAGGGACTCAACAACGACGGCCAGCGCGCCTGCATCGCCGGCGGCATTTCCGCGGCCCAGCACGTGCATTTGCTGGCCGAGATGTACGGCTGCAGCGTCGTCCTGCATACCGACCACGCGGCGAAAAAGCTGCTGCCGTGGATCGACGGCCTGCTCGACGCCGGCGAGAAGTACTACAAGGAAAAGGGCAAGCCGCTGTTCAGCTCGCACATGCTCGACCTCTCCGAAGAGCCGCTGCACGAGAACATCGAAATCTGCTCGCGTTACCTTGAGCGCATGAGCAAGATCGGCATGACGCTGGAAATCGAACTCGGCGTCACCGGCGGCGAGGAAGACGGCGTCGACAACAGCGGCGTGGACAGCTCGAAGCTCTATACCCAGCCCGAGGACGTGGCCTACGCCTACGAGCAGCTATCGAAGATCAGCAAGCGCTTCACCATCGCCGCCTCCTTCGGCAATGTGCACGGCGTCTACAAGCCGGGCAACGTCAAGCTGCAGCCGGTGATCCTGAAGAATTCGCAGGAGTACATCCAGAAGAAGTTCGGCACGGCGGCGCAGCCGATCAATTTCGTCTTCCACGGCGGTTCGGGATCGACGCTCGCGGAAATCCGCGAAGCGATTTCCTACGGCGTGATCAAGATGAACATCGACACCGACACGCAGTGGGCTTTCTGGGACGGCATCCGGATGTTCTACAAGAAGAACGAAGGCTATCTGCAAAGCCAGATCGGCAATCCCGAAGGCGAGGACAAGCCGAACAAGAAATACTACGACCCGCGCGCCTGCCTGCGCGCCGGCGAAGTCAGCATCAAGGAACGGCTGAAAGTGGCTTTCTCCGACCTCAACAACGTCGGCACGCTGGCCTGATCAGCGGGCAACAAAAAAGCCGGCTCCGCGGAGCCGGCTTTTTCATGCCCAGGCCGTGGCCTGCGCTGCGCGATCAGGTGTTCGACGCGTCCAGTTCCCCGTCGAGAATCGCGGCGAGCTGGGCGTCGAGCTTGGCGTCGGCACTTTCTTCCGGCGGAGCTTCCAGGCCTTCTTCGAGCCCGGCTTCAAAGCGGCTGCGGTGCAGATCGAAGTTGGGAAGAATGCGCACGTAGGCCGAGGACATCAGCGGCGACGAAATCATGAAGTCCGCCGAAGCGCGGTTGCAGGCCACCGGCACGTTCCACACGACGGCGATGCGCAGCAGCGCTTTCACGTCCGGATCGTGCGGCTGCGGCTCGAGCGGATCCCAGAAAAAGATGATGAAGTCGATGACGCCTTCGGCGATTTTCGCGCCGATCTGCTGGTCGCCGCCGAGCGGGCCGCTCTGCAGTTTCAGCACCTTGGTGCCGAGCGCTTTTTCGAGCAGCAGGCCCGTCGTTCCGGTGGCGCACAGCTCGTGCTGCACCAGCAGGGCGCGATTGTATTTCGCCCATTCGAGCAGATCCCGCTTCTTGTGATCGTGCGCGACCAGCGCAATCCGCTTGCGCGGGGGGACCGGCAATGCATCTTTGCTCATAACGTTCTCCGAAGTTTGCATATCATTTCGTGGCGCGGCGGCGCAGGCTGTCGAGGCCCTTGCGCAACAGGCGCAGCCTGGAAAAACACGCCCGCGCGGTGGCGAAGTCGCGGCGTTTTCGGTAGATCTGGCCGAGCCCCTGATAGGCATCGCCGTTGTTCGGTTGCACCGCGCGCAGGCGCGAAAATCCTTCTTCGGCACTGGCCAGGTCGCCGGCACGCAAGGCGGTCTGGCCGATCGCCAGCATCGCTTGCGTCGATTCCGGCTGCGCGGAGAGGGCGCTGCGGAATGCCGGCAGCGCCTCCTCGACCTTGCCGAGTTCGACCATCGTCGTGCCGACGTCGTACCAGGCGCGCGCCAGTTCAGGGCGATCGCGCGTGGCCTCCTGATAGCAGGCCGCGGCAGCCGAATTGCCAAGCACAAGGTCGCGCTCGGTCGTCGGTTCGGCAGGGTGTTCCGGCTGCTCCTGGCGGCGGCGCACGACCCGGTCAAAGACCTGGATCGCGTCGTTGATGCGCCCGGTGCGGTAATAGACGAGGCCGAGAAACTGCAGTGACACCTGATCGTTGGGGATGGCCGCGAGCAGGCTGCGGGCGATGGTCTCGAAATTGGCGAAATCGTTTCTTGCGTAAAAATTGCCGAGCAGATCGACAAGCGTTCTGATCATGAAGCTCTCCTGTTGATGGCGTCGGAGCGACGGGCAGGGCGTCCCTTTGAGCGGGGCGGAACCGAAGAGAAGCGCTTAAGCGGCGAACGGGATTTATCATCGTCGAATCCCTTCCGCCTGTGCTTGCCCTTCTGTACCCCCTATGTAACGGTTTGTGATGAGCGCGCTAGCCCTTGCCGGGCTCGCCGGCGCCTTGCGTCAGCACGCCGATGTAGCCGCGCCGGCCGCGCTTGAGCAGTTTGCCGAGTTCGCGTTCGGCTTCCTGCGGCGAACTGGAACGCTTGTCGACAAAAGCGTTGCAGGCCGCCCAGCGGCCCTCGGGCGTGCGCAGCGCCGCGACGCTGCGGCCGCCGTCCACGGTCGCCAGGACGCACGCGGATTCGCCGCCCCGCCACGACGCGGCGACGAGATCCATCGCCTCGTCGCGCGGTATGCAAAGCGCGACGAGCGCGTCGATCGGCGAATCGCATTCGACACAGACGATCGCCGGGAAATAAAGGCGCGGCGCGCCGGTTTTCTTGCCTGGACTCATGCCGCAGCTTTTAACATGGACGGGCTCGCTTGTACAACGTCACGGCGGCAGGGCACAATCACAAGTCACCGGAGTCTGTTCAATGTCATTTGATGTGCTCATCGTCGGCGGCGGCCTGGCCGGGCTTTCGCTGGCCTGCGCGCTGCGCGATACGCGGCTGAAGATCGCGCTCGTCGAAAGCCGCGCGCCGTCGCCAAGCGCGGGATGGGATGCGCGCATCTACGCGATCAGTCCGGCCAACGCCGATTTTCTGCAGCGCATCGGCGTCTGGAAGCATCTCGACAGCGAGCGCATCACGCCGATAGACGCCATGCAGATTTACGGCGACGGCGGCGCCGAGCTCAACTTCTCCGCCTATGAAACCGGCGTCGCTGAATTGGGCTGGGTGCTCGAGTCCTCGCTGATGGCTTGCGAATTGTGGGAGAGCGCCAAGCGGCAAAGCAATCTCACCCTGTTCTGTCCGGCGATGCCGCGCCGCCTCGAGATCGGCGCGCCGGCGGCCGTGCTGACGCTGGCCGACGGGCGGGCGCTATCGGGCAGGCTGGTGGTCGGCGCCGATGGCCGCGACTCCTGGGTGCGCACGAGCGCCGGCCTGCGCGCCAGCGAAACGCCCTACGGCGAAATGGGCGTGGTCGCCAACTTCGCATGTGCCCGGCCGCATCGCGGCGTGGCGCGCCAGTGGTTTCGCGACGATGGCGTGCTGGCCTGGCTGCCGCTGGCCGGCGGATTGGCGCAGGAGAAGATGACACATCGCATCTCGATGGTCTGGTCTACGCCGGATGCGCACGCCCGCGAGTTGCTCGGCCTGTCGGCGCAGGCCTTGTGCGACCGTGTCGCAACGGCCGGCGGCAAGGCCCTGGGCGGCTTCGAACTGATGACCGCGGCGGCGGCTTTCCCGCTCAGCTTGCTGCGCGTTCCGCGTACCGTCGCGCCACGCCTGGCGCTGATCGGTGATGCCGCGCACGGCATCCATCCGCTCTCCGGCCACGGCATCAACCTCGGCTATCAGGACGCCAGGGCGCTTGCCGACCTGCTGGGCGCAACCCCCGAATGGCAGGACATCGGCAGCGAACGCCTTCTCAGCCGCTACCAGCGTGCCCGCCGCGAGGAAACCGTCCTGGTGCAATACACCACCGATGCGCTGCGCCGCCTGTTCCGCGGCCGGCTGCCCGGGCTCAAGCCGCTGCGCAATATCGGGATGAAGCTGAGCGATAGCCTGCCGGTCATGAAGACCCTGCTTGTGCGCTATGCGCTCGGGGGCTTTTAGACAAATTGCTTCTTCCCGTTTGAACCCGCATCCCGATTCAATGTCAATGCTGTTTCCTGGCATGTCCATGGCATTAACGGTGCGGCTGCGCGCGTGACCTTGCCCGCCGACCGGAGCCACTTCGGGAGGCGGCTGAAGACGCCGCGCTCGAGGCGATTCATGGAGATGCCGCGAACGCCGACGTGGAGGAAGCCGCATGGAACAGAGCCCAGCGCAAGAGCAGTCGGTTGCGCGCACCTTTCACGGTGCGCTGCTTGTCATCTACCTGTTCAGCGTATTGGCCGTCGTGCCGATCATCTACTTCCTGACCCGGGCCGAACTTTATGCGCAGGCCGACAAGGAGTTGAAGGTGCTCGTCGATGTGGTCAGTTTGGCGCGCGCCATCGTCAGGGACAAGACCCGTCCCTATTCCCTCGCCAAGAACGAGTTTCTGCCGCTGGTCGTCTCTTCGACGGTGATGGCCAAGGAGCTGGTGTCGAATTTCCACGCCTTGCAGCCGAGTTACCTGATTCGCATGATCAGTGACAATCCGCTCAATCCTACGAACTTGCCGGAAGGTCTGGAATCAACCGTTCTCGAGGCGCTGCGCGCGGGCGGTGCCGACAAGGGCATGATCCAGACCGGAAGAATTCGCGGCCGCAGTTACCTGATTTCGGCCGTGCCGACCAAAGTCTCCGAAGAGTGCCTGCTGTGCCATGGCGACCCGAATCAGGCGCCGAAGGAAATCACCGCCAAGTATGGAACGTCCTCGGGCTTCGGCTGGAAACCCGACGCGATCATCGGCGCCAGCCTCGTCGGCGTGCCCGTGGCCGACATCAATGATGCCGTGCTCAAGCGCGCCGGGGTCGTCATCGGCATCATCACCGTGCTTTTCGCTTTCGTGCTGATCGTGCTCAACCGGGTCGTGCAGAACCAGATCATCCGGCCGATTTTGCAGATCACCGAGGCCGCCAAGACCATCAGCCTCGGCCGCAGCAACGAGCCGCTCATTTCGACGCGCAATGACGAAATCGGTGCGCTGACCCGTGCTTTCGAGCTCATGCGCCGCAGCATCAATATCGCCTCCGACCAGATCGCCAGGCTGGGCAAGGGGCACTATTGATCCGGCAGTAAGAAGTTTTCATGCCGCGTATTTGACGCGAGGATCCTGGAAGTAGGATTTCACGCGTTCTGGATTGGCTTCGATGAGGGCCATGTGGTTGGTTGCTGCGGTGTGCAACTTGGCCTTCGTTCTGAC
>CAIXAY010000079.1 GCA_903917505.1 uncultured beta proteobacterium
GCGAAGCGGTCGCGGAAAAGCTGCGGCCCCTGCTCGACGCGGCCCCCGATCACCGCTGGTAGTCGCGACGCCGCGCACGGATTCGGATTCCAAGCATGATAGACGCGTCAGGAACGATCACTGCCCTGGATGGAAATTATGCAATCATCCGCATGGACGAGGCCGGTTGCGGTCGTTGCCATGAGCCGGGTGGATGCGGCGGAAACCCGCTCAGCCAGGTCTTTTGCAATGTGCCGCGCACGTTCCGTGTGCTGAATCCGGGGAATTCGGCAGTTGGCAGCCGCGTCACCGTTGTCATTGCCGAAGGTTCCGTTCGGCGCAGCGCAACCCTGGCTTACGGACTCCCGTTGCTGGCGCTGTTTTTGGGTGCCGTCGGCGGATCTGCTTTGGCCGGCGAAACAGGTGCGATCATCGGTTCGCTCGGCGGCTTGCTGTGTGCGTGGCTGGCGCTGCGCTACGCACAGCGCAGCGGCGCGCTCGATCAGCGTTCGCAACCCTATATCAGGTATTGATTTCAGGGGAATCCGCCCTGATCTTTCGGTCCGTCAATTCATTTGCTGATTTACGGAGTGTCGCCATGAAGAAAATCCTCGCTGCATTCTTTCTCGCGCTTGTCTCCCTGGCTGCTCAGGCCCAGAACAAGGGGCTGCCCGACTTTACCGAGCTCGTCGAAAAGCAGGGCCCTGCCGTCGTCAACATCAGCACGACGCAGGTGATTCGCAGCATCGGACGCGGTGTGCAGCCTTTCTCGTTTGACGAAGACGACCCGATGTCGGAATTCTTTCGTCATTTCATGCCGCGTCAGCCGGGCGTGCCGGGCACGCCGAGCGTCCCGCGCGAGTTCGAGAGCCGTTCGCTGGGGTCGGGATTCATCATCAGTCCCGATGGCTACATCCTGACCAATGCGCACGTCGTCGATTCGGCCGACGAAATCCTTGTTCGCCTGACCGACAAGAGCGAATTCAAGGCCAAGGTCATCGGCGCCGACAAACGCACCGACGTGGCGCTGATCAAGATCGAGGCGACCGGCCTGCCCATTGTGCACATGGGCGACCCGAATGTGCTCAAGGTGGGCGAATGGGTCATCGCCATCGGTTCTCCGTTCGGCTTCGACAACAGCGTGACGGCCGGCATCGTCAGCGCCAAGGGGCGCTCATTGCCGCAGGAAAACTTCGTTCCTTTCATCCAGACCGACGCGGCGGTCAATCCGGGCAATTCGGGCGGGCCGCTGTTCAACATGAAGGGCGAGGTCGTCGGCATCAATTCCCAGATTTACAGCCGCTCCGGCGGTTTCATGGGCATCTCCTTCGCCATCCCGATCGATGTGGCCATGGACATCCAGAGCCAGCTCAAGGCCAATGGCCGGGTCAGTCGCGGCCGGATTGGCGTGGTCATCCAGGAGGTGACCAAGGAGCTCGCTGAATCCTTCGGCCTGAGCAAGCCGCAGGGCGCTGCCGTCAACGCGGTAGAAAAGGGCGGACCCGCAGAAAAGGCGGGCGTTGAAGCCGGTGACGTCATTCTCAAGTTCGACGGCAAGCCGGTCGTCAGTTCGAGCGATTTGCCGCGCATCGTCGGCGCGACCAAGCCGGGCTCCAAAATCACCATGCAGGTGTGGCGCAAGGGCGGCGCACGCGATCTGACGGTCGTCGTTGGCGAGATCACCGAAGAGAAAGCGGTCACGCGCAGTGCCAGGAGTGCCAAGCCACAAGACCAGACGGCCAACCGGCTGGGGCTCGTGGTATCGGAATTGACCGGCGAGCAAAAACGCGACCTCAAGGTGAATGGCGGCCTGCTGGTCGAAGATATCCGCGGCAATGCGGCGCGCGCCGACCTGCGTCCCGGCGACATCATTCTGGCCTTCATCGCGCGCGGCGAAACGACCGAGATCAAGAGCGTCGAACAGTTCAACAAATTGCTGGCGCCGCTGGACAAGTCGGCTAACGTGACGCTGCTGGTGCGGCGCGGCGAACTGCAGAC
>CAIXAY010000080.1 GCA_903917505.1 uncultured beta proteobacterium
CGATGGTGGCATTCGGTTGCCGGAACCGCGACACGGCGAACGCGAACCGATTCCCGCACGTTTTGCGATGTCACGAAATGAAGCGGCTGTCATTGGAAGGGAGTATTTGGTGATCACGCAAGAGGCCGAAGGGACCACCGAGCCACCGGTCATCGTTGAAGTCTTCGGCGAAGTCGCGCGCGACGGCAGTGCGATCGCGTTGCGCATGCAGCGCAGCCAGCAAGGCCCCGTGGAAATTTGTGGCTCTTCGCTATCCGGTGTGGGTATGGGTGGCTCATGCGGGCAGCCCGAAATTGAGCTTACCTGCAATCAGGTAGACGATGGCCTGGAGGTTTCGGGTTGAGCGATAGCCCCGTGCTTTTGCCTTGGCGGCCTGGACCAGGCTGTTGATGCCCTCCAGCAGTCCGTTGGCGATTCTGCTTTCGAACCATCGGAGGATGCCTTGCCAGTGGTTCTTGACGGTGCGGGCCGCGGCGATGATCGGGTCGATGCGGCTGTGGGTTGCCCAGAAGTACCACTTTTTCAAATAGGCTTCGGCCGCCGCGATCGAAGGCTGCTGGTAGAGGTCCTGGAATGACAACTTGATCTGGTAGGCCCGCGCGGTCTTCAAGTGCCGGGTCGGCAGCGCGGCGAGCGTTTCGCGCTGGTTGTCGGTCAAGCCGGAGGGGTTGCGCAGCCAGATATAGCGGGTGCCGCGCAACAGGCTTTGGGTTTTCTGTTCGGCGCGGCGGACCTGATCGACCGCATCGTTGATGATCTTGACGGCGTGGAATTTGTCGAAGGTGATGTCGGCCTCGGGCAGGTTCTCGGTCACGCCCTTGATGAAGGCCGGGCTCATATCGATGCAGACCTCGGTAATGGCCTGCGGATCGCCGCCATGCTTGGCGAGGTCGTCGGCGAACGCCGCGATGGTGTCGGCCCCCTTGCCTGGGGTGACGTAGAGCACGCGGGCCTTATCGATATCGACGCACAGTGTGATGTAGTCGTGGCCGCGCCGGGCCGCGGTCTCGTCGAAGGCGACCCGCTTCACCTCCGCGGCGTCCATGGTCTCCCGCGCCTCGTCCACATAATGATGGATGACGCGCCATATCCTGGTGTCGTGCTCGCCGATCAAGCGGGCGACCGCGTTGACCGGCATAGCGGTGACCATGGCCATCAGCAGCGCCTCGAACAGCAGCGTGAAGCCGCTGCCGGGCCGCGCCCAGGGGACGGCGATCGTTTTGACGCCGCAGGCGGTGCAGCGCACCCGCGGCACGCGGGCGTGCAGGTAGGCCTGGTGCTGGAAGAAATTGAGGTGACGCCAGGTGGTCTCATCGGTGTCATGCGCAGGACAGTCGGCGGCCCCACAGGCCGGGCAGGCGAAGCGGCTGCCGGGCTTGAAATCGATGTGGATGTCGAGCCGGCGCGCCGCCGGGTCGAAGTCGCTGCGGGTGACGGACCACGGCGGCGCAACGCCCAAGGCCAGTTGCAGCAGGTTGATATCACGCATCGCCGTGCCTCCGCTTTCGCCCCCCGGCCTGCCCCCAGGGTGACGCAGGCGGCGACGGCTATCAAGGACGCTTCGCGCCGCTCACGCGGTGGCCTGCGGCCATCCTTGACACCCGTCACCGCCTGCGTCTTTGCGAGGTCAGGCCGGGACGGAGAAACGGCGCTCAGCCGAACAAAGAAACTGCCGGAGGGTGCCAGTGGGCGACTCCGCGGTGGTCCTACCCACGGCAAACAGCGAAGAGGCATATCGCGCTTGTCGGCACCCGCAAGCAACTGCGCGACGCATTCGCGGCTGCCGGCTGGTCGGAAGCCGATCCGCTGAGTCTTGTAAGCTCATGGCGCATGGTTCACGCCTTCGTGCTC
>CAIXAY010000081.1 GCA_903917505.1 uncultured beta proteobacterium
CGGCGAGGCTGGCATGATGCGAATCCAAGTTCCTGACCCAAAGTCCCAGCCCCACCCCAATCGTCGAGATCATTGACCGCATGCTCACCCGTTCGAAGGCCGCCGCCAAACCCGCAAAAAAGGCGGTGACACCCGCCAAATCGAGTCCCCTCGGTCCGCTGCCGGAATGGAATCTGGCCGACCTTTATCCGGCCATCGACGCGCCCGAAGTCAAACGCGACGTCGATCGCATGGATCGCGACTGCGCGGCGTTCGAGGACGCCTACAAAGGGCGTCTCGCCGACCTCGCCAAGCGCCCGCAGGCCGGGCCGGCGCTGGCCGAGGCGGTCAAGCGCTATGAGGCGATCGACGACCTGATCGGTCGGCTGATCTCCTTTGCCGGCCTGGTCTACGCCGGCGACACCAACGACCCGGCGCGCGCCAAGTTCTTCGGCGACGTGCAGGAGCGCATCACCTCGGCATCCTCGCATCTTCTCTTTTTCACCCTCGAACTGAACCGGATCGACGACGCCCTGCTGGACGCCGCAATGGGCGATCCGGCGCTCGGGCACTACCGCCCTTGGATCGAGGACGTGCGCAAGGAGAAGCCCTATCAGCTCGAGGATCGCGTCGAGCAATTGTTTCACGAGAAGTCGGTGACCGCGCACGGCGCCTGGAACCGGCTGTTCGACGAGACGATCTCGAGCCTGCGCTTCAAGGTCGGCGGCAAGTCACTGGCGATCGAGCCGACCCTCAATCTGCTGCAGGACCTCAATGAGGCGAAGCGCAAGGCCGCGGCCGAGGCGCTGGCACAGACATTCAAGGCAAACCTGCGGACCTTTACGCTGGTGACCAACACGCTGGCCAAGGACAAGGAGATTTCAGACCGCTGGCGCGGCTTCGCCGACATCGCCGATTCGCGGCATCTGTCGAACCGGGTCGAGCGCGAGGTGGTGGAGGCGCTGGTGACGGCGGTGCGCGACGCCTATCCGCGGCTGTCGCATCGTTATTACGCCCTCAAGGCGAAATGGTTCGGCAAGAAGCGGCTGCCGCACTGGGATCGCAATGCGCCGCTGCCGAAGGTGCCGGCCCGCACGATTCCCTGGAACGAGGCGAAGGAGACGGTGTTGTCGGCCTATGGGGCGTTCTCGCCGGTCATGGCCGACATTGCCGCCCGATTCTTCACCGAACGCTGGATCGATGCGCCGGTGCGCCCCGGCAAGTCGCCGGGCGCATTCGCGCATCCGACCGTCCCGTCCGCGCATCCCTACGTGCTGCTGAACTACCAGGGCAAGGCGCGCGACGTGATGACGCTCGCGCACGAACTCGGCCACGGCGTGCATCAGGTCCTGGCCGCGCCGAACGGCGCCCTGATGGCGCCGACACCGCTGACGCTGGCGGAGACCGCCAGCGTGTTCGGCGAAATGCTGACCTTCCAGCGCCTGCTCGCCCGCACCAAGGACGCCAAGCAACGCAAGGCGATGCTGGCATCCAAGGTCGAGGACATGATCAATACGGTCGTGCGCCAGATCGCCTTCTACACGTTCGAGCGCCGGATCCACACCGAGCGCAAGAACGGCGAGTTGACGGCCGAACGGCTCGGGCAGATCTGGCTCGACATTCAGGCGGAAAGCCTTGGGCCGGCGATCGAACTCAAGCCCGGTTACGAGGTGTTCTGGGCCTATATCGGCCATTTCGTCCACTCCCCGTTCTACGTCTATGCCTATGCGTTCGGCGACTGCCTGGTGAACTCGCTCTACGCCGTCTACGAGAAAGC
>CAIXAY010000082.1 GCA_903917505.1 uncultured beta proteobacterium
AACCAGATCCTGCACGGGCTCGACGACGACACGGCGCCGCGCTGCGTGATCTTCGCCGGCAAGGCGGCCTCGTCGTACTACATGGCCAAGCAGGTGATCCGCCTGATTCACGACGTGGCCAACGTGATCAACAACGATCCGCGCGCGGCGAACAAGCTCAAGGTTGTCTTTGTTCCCAACTACGGTGTTTCGGTCGCCGAGCTGATCATGCCGGCAGCCGATCTTTCCGAGCAGATTTCGACCGCCGGCACCGAAGCCTCGGGCACCGGCAACATGAAGTTCTCGATGAACGGCGCGCTGACCATAGGCACCGAGGACGGCGCCAACATCGAGATCCGCGACCAGGTCGGCAGCGAGAACATCTTCATTTTCGGCAACACGACGCGGCAGGTCGAGGCGATCCGGGCCTCCGGCTACCAGCCGAGGACGATCTACCAGAACACCCCGGCGCTCAACGAAGCGCTCAACAAGATCGACGGCGGCTTCTTCTCGACTAGCGATCGCAAGCGCTATCACGACGTTTTCAACAATCTGGTCAACTACGGCGACCACTACCTGCTGCTCGCCGATTATGCCGATTACATCGCGGCGCAAAATCGCGTCGACCACCTCTACCGGAATCCGGACGAGTGGCAGCGCAAGGCCATTCTGAATGTCGCCGGCATGGGTATATTCTCGTCCGATCGCACCATCCGCGATTACGCGGTCGACACCTGGGGTATGGGTTCATTGCTGAAGAAAGTCTGAAGATGCTAAGCAAAGCCGAAGTCACTTCACTCTGCCGCGGCGAACACGGCGACCCGTTTGCCGTCCTCGGCGTCCATGCCGACAGCAAGGACAGGCTGTGGCTGCGCACCCTGCAGCCCGGCGCGCGCTCGGTGTCGGCGATCGACGCCGACAGCGGCCATGTGCTGGTCGAATTGACGCAGCGCAAGCTCGAGGGTTCGAGCGAAGCCTCGGGCTTCTTCGAAGCGTCCATCCTCGGCCGCAGCCAGCCTTTCAACTACCGCCTGCGCATCACCTGGCCGGGCGGCGTTCAGGAAGTCGACGACCCCTACCGCTTCCCGACAGTGCTCGGCGAACTCGACGTCTGGCTGCTCGCCGAGGGCTCGCACCTGCGCCCCTACGAGCGCCTCGGCGCGCATCTGCGCGAGATCGACGGCGTCAAGGGAACGGCTTTCGCGGTGTGGGCGCCGGACGCGCAGCGGGTTTCCGTGGTCGGTGATTTCAACACCTGGGACGGGCGCCGCCACCCGATGCGGCTGCGCCGCGAATGCGGCGTCTGGGAAATCTTCCTGCCCGGCGTAGTGCAAGGCGCCTGCTACAAGTTCGAGATCCGCTCGAGCGAGGGCCAGGTGCTGCCGCTCAAGGCCGATCCCTACGGCTTCGCCGCCGAGTTGCGGCCGTCGACGGCGTCGGTCGTCTCGGCCTTGCCGCAATGTCCCAAACGCAAGACTGTGGGCGCCGGCGACAAGCTCAGTGCGCCGGTGTCGATTTACGAAGTGCACCTAGGGTCCTGGCGCCGCCCAGACGACGGCGGGCTGCCGAACTGGCAACACCTGACCGAGACGCTGATTCCCTACGTCGTCGATCTCGGCTTCACGCACCTTGAACTCCTGCCGATCTCCGAGCATCCCTTCGACGGCTCGTGGGGCTACCAGCCGCTCGGTCTCTACGCGCCGACGGCGCGCTTCGGATCGCCGCAGGGTTTTTGCGATTTCGTCACGGCCTGCCACAAGGCCGGGCTCGAAGTGATCATCGACTGGGTGCCGGCGCATTTTCCGACCGACGAGCACGGCCTGGCCCGTTTCGACGGCCGGCCGCTCTACGAGCACGCCGACCCGCGCGAAGGCATGCACCAGGACTGGGGCACGCTGATCTACAACTTCGGCCGCCGCGAGGTGTTCAACTTCCTGGTCGGCAACGCGCTGTTCTGGATCGAGCACTACGGCATCGACGGGCTGCGCGTCGACGCGGTCGCCTCGATGCTCTACCGCGATTATAGCCGCGAGCCCGGGCAGTGGATTCCCAATATCTACGGCGGGCGCGAAAATCTCGAGGCGGTGCATTTCCTGCGCCGCATGAACGAAGTGCTCGGCCAGGAATGCGCCGGCGCCTCGACCTACGCCGAGGAATCGACGGCCTGGCCCTCGGTCAGCCGGCCGCCGGCGATGGGCGGCCTGGGTTTCCACTACAAGTGGAACATGGGCTGGATGCACGACGTGCTCGAGTACATGACGCACGACCCGGTGCATCGGCGCTATCACCACAACCAGCTGACCTTCGGCCTGCTCTACGCGTTCACCGAAAACTTCGTGCTGCCGCTCTCGCACGACGAGGTGGTGCACGGCAAGGGTTCGCTGCTCTCGAAGATGGCCGGCGACTACTGGCAGAAGTTCGCCAACCTGCGCGCGCTCTACGGCTTCATGTGGGCGCACCCGGGCAAGAAGCTGCTGTTCATGGGCGGCGAATTCGGCCAGTGGAACGAGTGGGATTCCGAGTCCTCGCTCGACTGGGGCCTGCTCAGCTTCCCGCAGCACGACGGCCTGCGCGCCCTGATCCGCGACCTCAACAAGGTCTATCGCGCGACGCCCGCCCTGCATGAAATCGATTTCGATCCGGCCGGCTTCGAATGGATTTCGGCCAACGATTCGGACAATTCGGTGCTCGCTTTCGTGCGCCGCGGCCTCGACCGTTCGCGCGCCATGGTCTGCGTCTGCAACTTCACGCCGGTGGTGCGCAAGAACTACCGCATCGGGGTGCCGGGTCCGGGCGCCTACCACGAGCGCCTCAATACCGACTCGCAGTTTTACGGCGGCAGCAACGTCGGCAATGCCTTCGGTGTCGCCGATGCCGAACCGATCGCCGCGCACGGCCGCGAATGGTCGATCGCGCTGACCGTGCCGCCGCTGGCCACCGTCTATCTCGAATGGGAGCACTGAAGCTGCCGCTGGCCGCGGTCCTGACGGAAGGACGGCCGTGGCCGCTCGGCGCACACTGGGACGGCGCCGGCGTCAATTTCACGCTGTTCTCGGCGCATGCCGAGCGCGTCGAACTGTGCCTCTTCGAGGCCGGCACGCTGGTCGTGCTGCCGCTGCCCAAATGCACCGACCTGGTCTGGCACGGCTATCTGCCGGGGGCGCTGCCCGGCTTGCGCTACGCTTTTCGCGTGCACGGCCCAGAAGCGTCACGCTTGCCCGGGCAACGCTTCGATGCGCGGCGCTTTCTGATCGATCCGTATGCGCGCGAGCTCTCCGGCATCTTCTCGTACGCCCAGTCCGCCGCTGCACCCGAAGGGCTCAAGTCCTGCGTCGTCGATGCCGCTTTCGACTGGGGCGACGATGCGCCGCCGGCGATTCCCTGGGCCGACTCGGTGCTCTACGAAGCCCATGTCAAGGGAATGACCCGCCAGCACGCCGGCGTTCCCGAGGCCCTGCGCGGCAGCTACACCGGGCTGGCTTCGCCGGCCATGCTGGCCTACTTCAAGCAACTCGGCGTGACGGCGGTCAACCTGCTGCCGGTGCACTGCTTCCTCGACGAAGAACGCCTGGTGGAGAGCGGCCGCTCGAACTACTGGGGTTACAACAGCCTCGCCTTCTTCGCGCCCGAGCCGCGCTACGCGGCGCACCCGGGCGGACTGTCGGCGATCGCCGAATTCCGCGCGATGGTGCGCGCGCTGCACGGCGCGGGCATCGAAGTCATCCTCGACGTGGTGTTCAACCACAGCGCCGAAACCGATGAATTCGGCCCGACGATTTCCTTCCGCGGCATCGACAACGCGAGCTACTACC
>CAIXAY010000083.1 GCA_903917505.1 uncultured beta proteobacterium
CGCCGAGATCCGAGAAGCGGCCGCGCAAATGCGCAGCCAGGCGCTCAGAGGACGATCGTTTGCGCCTCGCCGGCGCTGCGCGCTTCGACGCGGCCGATCTCCAGCGCCATCTCGCCGGCCGCGTGCAGCAGGTGCAAGGCCCGTTGAACGTCTTCCTCGGCAACGACGACGACCATGCCGATGCCGCAGTTGAAGACGCGGTGCATTTCGCTTTCGGCAACCTGCCCCGCGGCCTGCAGCCACTCGAAGAGTCTTGGCCGCTGCCAGCTCGACTGCTCGATGACCGCCTTGACGTTCTCGGGCAGCACGCGCGGCACGTTCTCGGTCAGGCCGCCGCCGGTGATGTGCGCGAGGCCCTTGACCGGCAGCGCGGCCATCAGCGCCAGCAGCGGCTTGACGTAGATCCGTGTCGGCGCCATCAGCGCGTCGGCCAGCGTCCGCGTCTTGCCGGCGACGCTGTCGAAGGGCGCGTTGAGATCGGGCCGCGCGCGGGCGATGATCTTGCGCACCAGCGAATACCCGTTCGAATGCGCGCCGGAAGACGGCAGGCCGAGCACGATGTCGCCGGCGACGATATGCTGCCCGGAGATGACCGCCGATTTCTCGACGACGCCGACGGCGAAGCCGGCGAGATCGTATTCGCCTTCGGGGTACATGCCCGGCATCTCGGCGGTTTCGCCACCGATCAGCGCGCAGCCGGCGTATTCGCAGCCCTGGGCGACGCCCTTGATGACCTGCGCCGCGGTATCGACGTCGAGCTTGCCGCAGGCGAAATAATCGAGAAAGAACAGCGGCTCGGCGCCCTGCACCAGGACGTCGTTGACGCTCATCGCGACGAGGTCGATGCCGACCGTGTCGTGGCGATCGAGGTCGAAAGCCAGCTTCAGCTTGGTGCCGACGCCGTCGGTGCCGGACACCAGCACCGGCTCGCGGTAACGCTTGGGCACCTCGAACAGCGCGCCGAAACCGCCGAGGCCGGAGAGCACGCCCTCGCGCATGGTCTTGCGGGCAAATGGCTTGATGCGCTCGACCAGTTCGTCACCGGCGCTGATATCGACGCCGGCATCGCGGTAGGAGAGAGGTTGCGGCTCAGTCATCGTGGCGGTCTTCCAAACGGGCTTGCGAAGGCGCGGCAGTGCTAAAATGCGCGACTTCATCAGCAAAAGCCGGAATTTTATCCGAAATAGGCCGCGCGCGTGCTGCCCGCACCGTGTTCTGCCGCACCTTTCCATGCGCCAACTGATCCTCGATCTCCTGCCGGAAGCGCCGCCCAGCCTCGACAACTATGTCGTCGGCGGCAACGCCGAAACCTTGACCGGCCTTGCCGCCTGGCTCACGGCGGATAGCCGCGAAGTTTCACTCCTGCTGTGGGGCGAGACCGGCGCCGGCAAGACGCATCTGCTGCGCGCCTGCGCCGCGTCCTATTGCGACGCGAGCGCCGATCCGGATCTTGCGCAACTTGGCGGATCCGACGCGGCCGGCGTCGTGCTCGCCGTCGATAAGGTCGAGGCGCTGAGCGAGCGCGGCCAGGTCGCCCTGTTCAATTGCTTCAACCGGCGGCGCGCGGGCGGCGGCCGCCTGCTCACCGCGGCCAGCGCACCGCCACTACAGCTTGCCCTGCGCGAGGATCTGCGCACGCGCCTCGGCTCGGGGCTGATCTACCGTGTGCAAGCCCTGACCGACGACGAGAAGATCGCCGCGCTGTCCGCGCAGGCGGCGGCGCGCGGCTTGCGCCTGCCGCCCGAAGCCCTCGCTTACCTGCTGGCACGCGCGCCGCGC
>CAIXAY010000084.1 GCA_903917505.1 uncultured beta proteobacterium
CGATCGCCTTCGGCGACAACTGGCAGGGCTATCCGATCGTCGGAACGATCGCCGAGTTCGCCAGCCGCGGCGGCACGCTGGCGCCGGCCGAGGGCCGCCTGTTCGCGCAGCGCGGCGAAGCGGTCATCGGCGCCGCCGTGAAGCTGCCGCTCGGGGCGATACTCAGCCCGCAGCACGGCCTGCATCATGACGACGATGAAAATGGGCAACATCCCGACACGCTGCACACCTCATTGCATTACACGGTCGTCGGCCGCCTTCCGGCGCGCCACAACATCTGGGATCGCGCCATCCTCGTCCCGGTCGAGGATGTATGGGCCGTGCATGGCTTGCCCGACGGACACGCCGCCGGCGCGAATTCCGGCAATTCGCGCATCGGGCCGCCCTGGGATGCGGCTCGCTTGCCCGGCGTGCCGGCGATCGCCGTCAAGCCCGATTCGATCTCGGCGGCTTACCAGCTGCGCGCGCAATTGCGTACGCCGCGGTCCGTCGCGCTGTTCCCCGCCGAGGTGCTCAACGACTTGTATTTGACGCTCGGCAATGTGCGCGACCTGATGACCCTACTCGCGCTGGCCACGCAGGTCCTCGTCGTCGCTGCCGTGCTGATGGCCTTGCTCGTCGGCTTCCTGGCGCGCGCCCGCCAATTCGCCGTGCTGCGCGCGATTGGCGCGAGTCGCGGCTACGTCTTCTGTGTCGTCTGGGTCGAGGTGGTCTTGCTGATCGCCGCCGGCGCCGTGCTGGGCCTGCTGCTCGGGTTCGCGGCCTCCGCCGCATTGTCCGCCTGGCTGGCGGCGCAGACGGGTTTCACCATGCCGGTCAGCGTCGGCGGCGCCGAGTTCGCGCTGCTCGGCGGCCTGTTGCTCGCCGGCGGCCTCATCGCGGCGCTGCCGGCCTGGCTGGCGTTCCGGCGATCGATTGCCGAAGGCCTCTGCGCCTAGCCGCAAGCTCCTTAATCGTATTGTCACATGGCGCAACTAGACTTGCGGCCATGCCCGCCTACGCCAACCCGAACAAACTGGTGATCTTCGATGCCGACGGGACGATCATCGACGCTTTCCAGGCGATCGAGCAAACCTTTCTGCAGCACGGCATGGCCATCGGCGATCTCGAGCGCTTTCAGAAACGGCGTAAGCTGCTCAAGTATCTGGGCGGCCTGCGCGAGTTCCCGACCAATTTGCGCAAGCAGTTCGGCAAACAGAACCGCAAGCGGCTATTGGCGACGCTGACCGATTTCTACCGCGACGAAGCGCTGCTTTACCCGGGCATCGCGACGCTGCTGCAGACGCTGTTCGCCGAGCCGGGCATCCATGTCGGCATCGTCACGCGCAATGTGACGGTCGAGCCCAAGGAGACCTTGACCCGCCTGTTCGCGCGTCACGGCATCGACATCGGCAACTTCGATTATCTCGCCTGCCTTCCGCCGGGTGAAGACAAGACGCATGAACTCAGGCGGGTCCGCAAATGCCTGGCCGTCAATCCGGCGCGCAGCTACGCCTGCGGCGACGAGCACAGCGATTACCTGGCGGCGATCGGCGCCGGGATCCATCCCTTCGTCGTCGCCTATGGCTTCGAAGACCGCGAACGCCTGATCGAGGATTTCGGCGTGCCGCAAGAACTCGTTTCGGCTTCGCCCGCGGAATTCGCCGAGCGCCTGCTGCACGCGCTCGACTTGCCGGCGCAGGGCAAATCCGGCCGGGCGTTCGAACCGGTCCTGCCGTCCGATCTTGCCCTTGCGAACGGCCCCTTGCGCCCGCTCTACGAACAATTCCGTTCGGCCTTGCAGTAGAGAGGGAGCGCGGCGAAACATGAACATCGTCGTGGATGAACTTCCCAGTTTCGGCGCCGCGCATTACGTCTGCGCCGAGCCGCGCTGGATGACCCGGCTCGCCTTCGGCTTGTGCCTGCTGTTCGGATGCGCGCTGGCTTGCCTGGCCCTGTCGGCGGATGGCATCGCGGCCGTCGTCATTCTGGCGCCGGGAGTTGCCTGCGCGGTGTTGGCGGCGGCATCGCGGCCGGCACCGATTCACTATGCCGGCGATGCGCACGGACTCTATTTCCCGGCGTGCCGGCCCGCGTCCGTCCTTGGCCGGCGGCAGCCCCGGTCCTGGCTGTTCGTTCCGTGGGCCAAGGTTTCGCGCATCGGCGTTCAGCCCCTGCTTGACGACTCGGGAAGGAAGGGGGTAGTTTTGTCTTTGCGCGCCAGCGACGCGGAGCGGCAGTTGTATTTTCCGCGCGCGGTCGCGCTGGATCGGGGTGCCGCGCCGCGCGGCGATACGGATGGTTTGATTCTTGTGGGGTATCCCGGCGCCGGCAAATCGCCGTATCAGATTGTCTCTATCCTGTGCGCTCTGCAGCGCCAGCCCGAGCAAGAGAAATACCGGATTGATTCAAGCGTGCTCAGCGTTCGCTGAAGCATTTCTTTGGAATTTTCAAGGATGAATTGCATGAAACTACGCGCACCCACCTCCGAGTACCTCGCGAAAGCAAAGCATCTGAGCCCGGAAGATACTGAACGCCTGATGGCAAGAATGCGCGGAAGGTTCAGGCGCAGAACGGAAGACCGAAGGCTGTCAGCGCTCGAGGCCATGGCTTTGCAGCTTGAATACGAGGACGAGGAACTCGCCGAATGGCGACAAAGGATGAGCGAGCTTAGGGAAGCGCAGAGGCAGCATGAGAGCGCCGCGGAACTGTCCCAAGGTGCAGGGCAAGCGCAGTAGTCCGAAAGCGCAGCTCAGGCAAACTTGAATTCGGCGATCCGGCTGTTCAGTTCGAGGGCCTGCCTGTTCATTTCGCTTGCCGCATCGGCGAGACCGCCGGCGACCGCGCCGTTCTCTTCGGACATCTGCGCGATGTGTTCGATATCGGTGGCGATGGCGCGCGTGCTTTGGCTTTGCTCGCGGGTCGCCGTCGAAATATCCTCGGTGACTCCGGTGAAGCCGTCGGCGAGGCCGAGGATCCGGCCGAAAGCGTCGCTGACGTGGCGCGCCTCTTCTTCGGTCGATTACGTCTTGTCCAGGGCATTGCCGATGCCCTGCGAAACGTCGCCGATTTCGGCGTGAATATTCGCGAGCAGGGTGCCGATCTCGCCGGTCGAACGCGCGGTTCTTTCCGACAGCTTGCGCACTTCATCGGCGACGACCGCGAAGCCGCGGCCCTGCTCGCCGGCGCGCGCCGCCTCGATGGCCGCGTTGAGCGCCAGCAGATTGGTCTGGTCGGCAATATCCTTGATCGTCTGAATCAATTCTTCGATCTTTGCCGAATGGTCGGAAAGCGCCTGCACGCGTTCGCACGACTGCCGCAGCGCGGAAGATAGCTCGACCACCATTTGCGATACCGCGGTCGTCGACGCCTCGCCTTCGCGCACGCTGTTGGCCGTCTTGGTCGCGCTCGCCGCGACGCTGCCGGCCTGGTCGGAAATCTGATCGACCGAAACCGACAATTGCTCGGCCGCCGCCGCCATCCGGCTGACCGACTCGCTTTGCGTGCTGGTCGCCGACTTCAGTTCGTGCGCCGAGGCCGAGACGCCGTCGGCGAGCTTCTTCAGGCCGTCCGATACCAGGCGCACATTGCCGAACACCGAAGCCATCGATTGCATCATGTTGTTCAGCGCCTGCCCCATGATGCCAAGATCGTTGCGCCCGATGTCGTCGAAGCGGATGGTCAGGTCGTGGTCGCTGGCCAGGCGATCGATGCCGCGTTTCAAGGCGGCAACCCCGGCGGCAATGAGCCGCGAGAGCAGGACGACGAAGACCACGGTCAGCACGCCGATGAGGGCGGAGACACCGCCGAGCAGCCACTGTCCGGCCGCGGCATCGGCGAGGATGTCCTGTTTCGCCGTCTGGCTCGCATTGCCGGCCGCGTCGGCGATCTGTTTCGTTTCGTCCTGCAGCTTATGCACGAGCTTCTTGGCGACGACGGTCAGCGCGTCGTTGGCTTCGCCGCTGGTCGCATAGGCGCCCAGCGTCGAATCGTGCAACACCTTGTGGGCGGCCGCTTCGTAATCTTTCAGCGTTAGCTGCAGTTCGTCGATTTGCTGCTCGCGCGCCGGCAATACGGCCGTCAGGGCCGCGTATGAAGTGCGTACATCGGCGAGCGCCTTCTTCCATTTTTCCAGATACTCGTCCTGCTTCGCCGGGTCGCCGAAATTGATGACGACATCTTTTTCGTTGCGGCGCACCTCGAGCAGTTCGCTCTGGATGCGCAGGGCCAGGGCCTGCCCCTCGAGTTCGTGATTGATGATGGACGCGAAGCCGCCGGCGACCGAGTGCAGGGAAGTGACGCTGACGCCGGCGATGATCAGCAGGGCGGCCATGACCAGCAGGGCGGCCATGACCAGGCTGCCCATGGCCAGGAGCTGGGCGGAAATGCTGAAGTCACGCAAGAATCTCGACATGATGATCGTCCTGAAAACCGGGTCTGTCCGGGCCAAAACACGCGTCGGATGGTCCCGCATCGATCGATCGATGGTCCCGACGACGCCAATAGCATAACATGACAATAGCATGGATGGCGACATTTCGCTGGCGGACCGGCGTCGGGGCGCCGCCGGGTCATCAGAACGTAACAGTCGTGTGCGATTCTGCAATCCCGAAACAAGCGGTTCAATCATGTCTGGCGGAGAAACCGGTTTAGCGATGCTCCTCGGCGATCCGCCGGGCTTGCCGCGGCCGGAAACGTCTGCAAGCGTGGCCGCAAGAAAAGTGGACCCGGACCTGAGAGACATCCACAGCGTGCCTTCGGTCAGGCAGCTGCATCAAATGGTCGCGCCGGTAACGGGCGCGACGCGTTGTTCGGACATCCTGAAACGCTTCATCGAGCAGGCCGATCTGACCGCCATTCCCGTCGTCGACGAAGCGCAAGAAGCGCACGCGCTGATCGAGCGGCACGGTTTCATCGAATATTTCAGCCGGCCCTATTCGATCGAGCTGTTCGGCAAGAAAACCCTCGCCCAGGTCAAGGATACGGTGCCGGCGGTCAATCTCAAGCCGATCATCGTCGATGCGCGCACCAGCATCGACGACGTCGCGGCGATCATCATCGATGCCGGAATGCAGCATATGGTCAGCGGCTTCATCGTCAGCGAAGGCGGCAAATATCTGGGCGTTGCCAAAGGCCACGATCTGCTGCACCACATCACCGAGCGCAAACAGGCCGAACTCTACTATCTCGCCCACTACGACCAGCTGACCCGCATCCCCAATCGCATGCTGCTCAACGACCGGCTGCACATGGCCTGCCGGGAAGCCGACCGCAACGGCCGGCTGGTCGGGCTGATGTTCGTCGATCTCGACCGCTTCAAGCAATTCAACGACACCATGGGCCACCGTTTCGGCGACCTGCTGCTGCTGGCGGTGGCCGAACGCCTGACCTCCTGCATCCGCGGCAACGATACGGTTGCCCGCCTGGGCGGCGACGAGTTTGCGGTGCTGCTGCAGCAGATCGACCATGCGGGCGACGCCGAAGTCAGCGCGCATCGAATCATCGAATCGTTCCGCGAGCCGTTCAGGGTTCTCGAGCGGACGGTGTTCGTCACCGCCAGCCTGGGCATCGTCATCTATCCGCGCGACGAACGGCAGAGCGCCAATCTGCTGGCCAAGGCCGACGCGGCGATGTACGAGGCCAAGCAGAGCGGCCGCAACGTCTTTCGCGCCTATGCGCCCGGCTTGAGCATGCACTCGCTCGAGCATCTGTCGCTCGAGGCCGACCTGCGCCAGGCGATCGCCCGCGATGAGCTGGTGCTGCACTATCAGCCGCAGGTGAGCGTCGCCACCGGCGCCGTCGCCGGCGTCGAGGCGCTGGTGCGCTGGCAGCATCCGCTGCGCGGTCTGCTCTCGCCGGGCGTTTTCATCGGCATCGCCGAAGACAGCGGCCTGATCATCGAGGTCGGCAACTGGGTCTTGCGCGAGGCCTGCCGGCAGCAGCGCCGCTGGTCGCGGTGCACGGTCCCGCCGCTGCGCATGGCGGTCAATATCTCGGCCGTCCAGTTTCGCCGGGATAATTTCACCGCGATGGTCAGTGGCATCCTCAGTGAAACCGGGGTCGATCCGGCCTGCATCGAACTCGAACTCACCGAAAACATCGCCATGCACCACGCCGACGACGTCCTCAACAAGCTGCTCGAACTCAAGGAGATCGGCGTCAAGCTGGCGATCGACGATTTCGGCACGGGTTTTTCGAGCTTGAGCTATCTGCAGCGCTTTCCCTTCGACCGCCTGAAGATCGATCAGTCCTTCGTGCGCAACATGGAAAACATCCCGGCCAACAAATCGATCGTGCAGGCCATCGTCGCCCTGGCCAGGAGCCTCTCGCTCGAAGTCGTCGCCGAAGGCGTCGAGACCGCGGCCGAGTGCCTGCAGACCAGCGCCTGCGCCTGCGACGAGATGCAAGGTTATTTCCATGCCCGGCCGATGCCTGCCGACGAACTGGTGCGCTGGCTCACGGCGCGGACCGCGCGCGGCTTGGGCTGCCTGCCGGCGCGATGAAATTAAAAACGTAACAGGAACGACACGGCAAGGAAACGATCGCACGCCAGAATCGCGGCGATGCAAAAAGTGCGTTCAATCTTCGTTTCCGACATTCACCTCGGCACCCGCGCCTGCCAGGCCGAGCGCCTGCTCGAATTCATGCGCAGCTACAGCGCCGAGAACGTGTTCCTGGTCGGCGACATCGTCGATTTCTGGGCGATGCGCCGCGGCATCGTGTGGACCACGGCGCAAAACACCTTTGTCCAGAAGATCCTGCGCCGGGCGCGGCACGGCGAGCGCGTGGTCTTCATCCCGGGCAATCACGACGAAGCCTTGCGCGATTATCTGGGCATCGCTTTCGGCGACATCGAGGTCGTCGGCGAATACGTGCATGAGCTTGCCGACGGACGCCGCTTTCTGCTGCTGCACGGCGACGAGTTCGACCAGATCACGCGCCATCACCGCTGGCTGGCGCTGCTTGGCGATTTCACGTACGACGTCCTGGTGCGGCTCAATGCGATCCTCTCCTTCGTCCGCCGCCGCTTCGGCATGAACTGCTACTGGTCGCTCGCCGGCTACGCCAAGCGGCGCGTCAAGCGCGCCCTGCAGTTCATTTTCGACTTCGAGGACAGCGCCATCCGCGCGGCGCGCCAGCGCGGCCTCGACGGCATCATTTGCGGCCATATCCACAGCGCCGTCATTCGCCAAGCCGACGGCATCGCTTACGTGAATTGCGGCGACTGGGTCGACAGTTGCACGGCGATCGTCGAGCACTTCGACGGCCGGCTCGAATTGGTCGCCTGGGGCGCCAGTCAGCCGGTCGTTTTCAATGTATCCGAGGAGGATTTGGCATGCGAGTCGTAATGGTTTCCGACGTTTATTTTCCGCGCATCAACGGTGTTTCAACGGCGATCCAGACCTATCAGCACGCGTTGCGCGCGCATGGCGTCGAAGTCAGCCTGGTCGCGCCCGACTACGGCAAGCAGGAAAGCGCGGCGTGGATCCGCCGCGTACCTTCGCGCTCCGTGCCCGGCGACCCGGAAGACCGCCTGGTGCGCTGGCGGGCGATGCGGCGGGCGGTTGACGCCGCGGTGGCCGAAGGCTGCGACCTGATCCACGTGCAGACGCCCGTCGTCGCGCATTACGCGGCGACGCGGGCGGCGCGGCGCGCCGGGATCCCGGTGCTGGCGACCTATCACACGCTGTTCGAGGAATACCTGAAACACTATGCGCCGCTGGTTCCTTCAGCGTGGCTGCGCGCCCTGGCACGCAGTTTTTCGCGCTGGCAGTGCAACGCCCTCGATGCGGTCATCGTCCCGTCGGCGGCGATTCACGAGCGTCTCGGCAGCTACGGCGTGAAAACGCCGATGCACGTCCTGCCGACCGGGATTGCGCTCCCCGCGGAAGCGAACGACGGGCGGCGCGAATTCAGGGCGCGTTTCGCGATCGATGAACAGCGTACCGTCGCGCTCTTCGTCGGCCGTGTGGCGCACGAGAAGAATATCGATTATCTCATCGACGTCATCGACCTGACGCGCGAATCGGTTCCCGACATCCTGCTGGTCGTCGCCGGCGAAGGACCGGCCTTGCCGCATCTGCGCCGGCTTGTCGCCGACCGCGGCTTGCAGGACCACGTCCGCTTCATCGGTTATCTCGAGCGCAAGAGCGAGCTGCCGGCGTGCTACGCGGCGGCCGATGTCTTCGTCTTCGCCTCGCGCACGGAAACGCAGGGGCTGGTGATCCTCGAAGCGATGGCCGCCGGCCTGCCGGTCGTCGCGCTGGCGGCGATGGGCACCATAGACATTCTCGGCGCGCGGCGCGGCGCGGTCGTCCCCGCCGACAATCCCGCCGCTTTCGCGCTGGCGCTTGTCGGCGTATTGCGCGACCCGCTGCAGCGCGCTCGCCTGGCCAGTGCCGGACGCAGCTACGCCGCCGAATGGTCGGACGATGCGCTGGCCGGAAGGATGGCCGATCTCTACCGGCAGATTGTTTCGGCGCGAAGTGCGCAGAAAGCAGCGCGCTTCAAGCTGGCGCCGCAATAAATGGCCGCTCGGCAAGAACTTTCCGCGCGTGCCGGCAAGCGAGCGCAGGCCGCGCAGCGCGGCGAGGCGCTTGCGGAGCCCTTTCCCGGCGAGGCGAAGCGGGCGCCTGCGGAGTCCCCGTTCAAGGGCAAGACCGGCCTGCAGCGGGTGTGGAATGCGCTGCACTATTCGCTGTCGGGGCTGGTCGCAGCCTATCGCCACGAAGACGCGTTCCGCCAGGAAGCCTGGCTTGCGCTGTTGCTGATTCCGCTGGCCTTCTGGCTGCCGGTCGACGCGGTCGGGCGCGCCTTGATGATCGCCAGCGTGCTCGTCGTGCTCATCGTCGAGCTGCTCAATTCGGCCATCGAGGCCACGGTCGACCGCGTTTCGCTCGACCGGCACCACCTGGCCAAGCGCGCCAAGGACATCGGCAGTGCCGCCGTCCTGCTGGCGCTGATCAATGTGCTGGTGGTCTGGATGTGCGTCCTGCTCGACTGAACGCGATCATGAATTGTCGGCGTTGAAGAGGCCCCGGGAGAGATGCCCTCGCGCCAGGGATTTCGCGGCTGGTTTGGTACAATCAAGATCTGCCGGCGCAGGAAGGCGAAGTCGGCGCAAAGGATCGGGATGTGCAATCGATGAGGATCTCGGCGCTGAAACGGAGTGGCGATTTGCTTAAGCTTAAGGATTATCGAAAAGTCGCGGAGCGGGCCAAGTCCTGGTCGACGGACGAAACGCTTTCGCCGGAAGACCGCCGGCTTGCCTTGAATCTTTTCAATCTGGCCACAATACTTTGCGACGCGTCGTTTGGTTGTCCCGCGGAGGATTTCGCCGCAAGAGTGTGGTTCTGCCATTTGTGCAAGTCCGCTGACGGACAGCTCGCCGACGCGGATCATGCATGCTCCGGCTGCTGTCCGTGGATTGCTGAATCGACCGACTGATCCGGGCAGCGCCGCCCGGCCTGGCGCGGCAGGCGCCATGCGGCCTTGCGAATGCGTTGCCAGCAAGGAATCGGCGACTCGGAATTTCCCGGACTCTGTTCAACGGACTGAGGACTCAGGACACGGGCTGCGCTGCGTGCACAGGCTCGTTCGGCGCAAGCCGGGGCCGGGGAATGACTTGCAGCGCGGCCAGCATTTGATCGGTCGCCGCCGACCAGGAAAATTGTTCGGCGCGCTGGCGCACCCGGTCGCGCGGCAATTTCAGCGCTCGCAGACAGGCCACACGCAGGTCGCGGTGCATGACGCCGCCGGCTGAATCGGCGATGACGTCGAGCGGCCCGGGCACGGGATAGGCGGCGACCGGCGTGCCACAGGCCATGGACTCGGCCATCACCAGCCCGAAGGTATCGGTGACGCTGGGAAAGACCATCACGTCGGCCGAGCGGTAAAGACGCGCCAGCGCTTCGCCGGCCAGGATGCCGAGCCAGCGCGCTTGCGGATAACGTGCCTGTAGGCGTCGGCGTTCCGGCCCTTCGCCGGCGACCCATTTATCGCCGGGCAGGTCGAGGTCGAGAAAAGCCTCGACCTGTTTCTCGACGGCGATGCGCCCGACGTAGAGGAAGACCGGCCGGCGGACCGGCGCTTCGCGTTCCCCGGCCGGGTCGAACAGTTCGAAATCGACGCCGCGCGACCACAGGCGCGCGCCCGGGATGCCCTTGGCCACGAGGTGGGAAACGATGGCCGGCGTCGGCGCCAGGGTCGCGCGCGCCGCGTTGTGAAAGCGGCGCAGCAGCGCGTAAGTCCAGGCCAGCGGAATCCCGAAGCGCAGTTTGACGTATTCGGGAAAGCGGCTGTGGTAGGCCGTCGTGAATGGCCAGCCGCGCTTGATCGCGATGCGCCGCGCCATCCAGCCCAGCGGACCCTCGGTGGCGATGTGCAGGCAATCGGGGGCGAAGTCGTCGATGCGCCGCGCCAGTGCCGACGAGGTGGTCATCGCCAGGCTGATTTCCGGATAGGTCGGGCAGCGCAGCGAGCGGAATCCGAGCGGCGAGATCAGCCCGGTCTGATGACCCTTGAGTTCGAGCTCGCGGCGCGTCATCTTCAGGGTGCGCACCACGCCGTTGATTTGCGGCTCCCAGGCGTCGCTGACGATCAGTATCTTCATGCAAGACTCTCGATGGTGTTGTCGAAGCGCTGATCGTCGCTCATTGGTATTACAGGCAGATGTCGCCGGCGGCGGCCGGCGCGGATGCCGCGGTCCTCTGCGCCGCTAGCTCAGGCGGCCGGTGATTCAGTACAATGGCAGGTTCCAGCGCGGACCCCTGCGCCAGTGCATTGGGACGGAATATGACAAGAAAATACTTTGGCACCGATGGCGTGCGCGGCCGCGTCGGCCAGGCGCCGATCACCCCGGATTTCGTCATGCGCCTCGGTTATTCGGCCGGCCGGGTGCTGGTCGCGGACCGCGCGGCGCGCGCCCAGGCGAAAGCCGGCGAACGCCCGGCCGTGCTGATCGGCAAGGACACCCGGGTGTCGGGCTACATGCTCGAAGCGGCGCTCGAGGCCGGTTTCGCCGCGGCCGGCGTGGACGTCTGCCTGGTCGGGCCGATGCCGACCCCGGCCGTCGCCTACCTGACCCGCGCGCTGCGCCTGCAGGCCGGGATCGTCATCTCCGCCTCGCACAACCCGTTTTACGACAACGGAATAAAATTCTTTTCCTCGCACGGCACCAAGCTTGAGGACGCGGTGGAAGCGCGTATCGAAGCCGGCATGGCCGAGCCGCTCGCCTGCGTGCAATCGGCCGAACTCGGCCGCGCGCGGCGCATCGATGACGCGGCCGGGCGCTACATCGAGTTCTGCAAGAGCACTTTCCCCAACGACCTCGACCTGCGCGGCCTGAAGATCGTCGTCGATTGCGCGCACGGCGCCGCTTATCACATCGCGCCGCACGTTTTCCATGAACTCGGCGCCGAGGTGATCGCCATCGGCGCCGAACCGAACGGCCTCAACATCAACAAGGAGGTCGGCGCCACGGCGCCCGCCGCGCTGAGCCAGGCAGTGCTGGCGCAGCAGGCCGATCTGGGCATCGCGCTCGACGGCGACGCCGATCGCGTGATGATGGTCGATGCGGCGGGCCGGGTTTACGACGGCGACCAGTTGCTGTTCGCCGTGGTGCGCAGCCGCCTGCGCCAGGGGGCGGTCGCCGGCGTGGTCGGAACGCTGATGACCAACCTGGCTTTCGAGCACGCGCTCGCCGCGATGAACGTGCCTTTTGCCCGCGCCGCGGTCGGCGACCGCTACGTGCTCGAAATGCTGCGCGAGAAAGGCTGGTCCTTCGGCGGCGAGAATTCGGGCCATATCATCTGCCTCGACCGGCACAGCACCGGCGATGGCATCGTCTCGGCGCTGCAGGTGCTGTGCGCCTTGCGCGAGGAGGGCGGCGATCTCGCCGGCCTGCTCGGGCAATTGCCGCTCTATCCGCAGGTGCTGATCAACGTGCCGCTGGTACAGGGCTTTTCCTGGAAGGATCACCCGCTGATCGCCGCGGCGCGGCTGGAAGTCGACGCCAGCCTGGCCGGCGAGGGCCGCGTCCTGCTGCGCCCCTCGGGAACCGAGCCGCTCTTGCGCGTCATGGTCGAGGGGCGCGACCGGCCGCGGGTGCAGGCGGCGGCCGAACGGCTGGCGGCAGCGGTGCGGCAGGCGCTGGCGAGTTGAAGGCGGGTGAAACCGGGCTGTAACGGTACTGAAATATTCGGGCACTAGAATCGAACTGCTCGATAGACCAACACTTACAGTCCAGGAGTCAATATGTTCAAGACCACCCCTTACCTCGCTACCGCCTTAATCGCAGCTTCCTTCTCGATGACCGCGCCGGCCGCCGAAGTGACCGGCGCCGGCGCTTCCTTCCCGGCACCGATCTACGCCAAGTGGGCCGACGCCTACCAGAAAGCGACCGGGAACAAGATCAACTATCAATCGATCGGTTCGGGCGGCGGCATCAAGCAGATCACCGCCAAGACCGTCGATTTCGGCGCTTCCGACATGCCCTTGACGCCCGAGGCCCTCGACAAGGATGGCCTGGTGCAGTTCCCGACGGTGATCGGCGGCGTCGTGCCGGTGGTTAACCTCGCCGACATCAAGCCGGGCCAGCTCAAGCTGACCGGCGCCGTGCTCGCCGACATCTACCTCGGCAAGATCAACAAGTGGAACGATAAGGCCATCGTCGAACTCAATCCCGGCGTGAAATTGCCCGACCAGGACATCGGCGTCGTGCGCCGCGCCGACGGTTCCGGAACGACCTTCATCTTCAGCAACTACCTGTCGAAGGTCAGCGCCGAGTGGAAACAGAAGGTCGGCGAGGGCACGGCGGTGCAATGGCCGGTCGGTCTGGGCGGCAAGGGCAACGAGGGCGTTTCGGCTTTCGTGCAGCGCCTGCCCGGTTCGATCGGTTACGTCGAATACGCCTACGCCAAGCAGAACAAGATGACCCATGCCGTGCTGAAGAACGCTGCCGGCAACTTTGTTACGCCAGACGACACAAGCTTCAAGGCGGCCGCAGCCCACGCCGACTGGACGAAATCGGCTTTCGCCGAAATCCTCACCGAGCAGTCCGGCAAGGATGCCTGGCCGATCACCGGCGCCACCTTCATCCTGATGCACAAGGTCGAGGACAAGCCGGCGCAGGCCGCCGAGGCGCTCAAGTTCTTCGAGTGGTCGTACAAGAACGGCGCCAAGCTCGCCGACGAGCTCGACTACGTGCCGCTGCCCGACAGCTTGGTCAAGCTGATCAATACGTCCTGGAGCCAGATCAAGGACGGTTCGGGCAAGTCGGTCTATACCGGCAAGTAAATGGAAGCTGTTCCGTCCGCGCCATCCGGCCTCATCGGGGGCGCGGATCTTTCTTCGACTGAGCTAGCAGGGTCTGCCACGATGATCGTCCGAACAGATTCAGTCGCCGCCGCACCCGCTTTCAACCACAAGCTGGGCGACTGGCTGTTCTTCAACGCGACCCGGGCTTTTGCCGCGCTGACCCTGGCGGTGCTCGC
>CAIXAY010000085.1 GCA_903917505.1 uncultured beta proteobacterium
CATCGCCTCGCTTGCTTGACGTTCCAAGTCGTTGCGACCAACCGGTTACGCGCTCGTTCGGGACACTCGACGAACTCGTTTTGCGGCACGCGTAATAGCGATCATGGCCGGCTGCTACATGATTCCGCACCGCCAGCGACTATAGCTGTGCCTGATAAGGGCCGCCGAAGGGCGTGCGGCGCAGATAGCGTCCGCGGCCTCGTTCGGCACGCAATTCGCCATCGGCCCAGAGATGATCGCCGCGACTGAAGGTGTGCACCACCACGCCCTTGACTTCCATGCCCTCCCAAACCGAGAAGTCGGTGTTCTGGTGCTGGGTCGCGGCCGACAGTTTCTTGGTTCGTGTCGGGTCGAGCACGATCACGTCGGCGTCGGCGCCGACTGCGAGCCGGCCCTTCTTGGGCCAGAGGTTGAACGTCTTCGCCGCGTTGCTCGATGTCAGCGCGACGAACTGTTCGGGTGAGATGCGGCCGCTGTTGACGCCGAGATGCCAGAGCACGTGCAAGCGGTCTTCGATCCCACCGCAGCCATTCGGAATTTTGGTGAAATCATTTTGACCGAGACGTTTCTGCGCCCTGGTGAAACAGCAGTGATCGGTGCCGGTGGTGCTGAGCGTGCCGGCAGCGAGCGCGCGCCAGAGAACCTCCTGATGCTCGCGCGGCCGGTACGGCGGGCTCATCACATGGCCGGCGGCGAAATCGAAGTCCGCATTGCCGTACACGCTGGAATCGATGGCGAGGAATCCGGGCAGGGTCTCGCCGATCACCTTGACGCCGCGGCCACGCGCGTCGGCGATCGCGTGCGCGGCTTCAGCCGCCGAGACATGGACGACATACAGCGGCACGTCGACGATCTCGGCCATGGTGATCGCCCGCCCTGTCGCTTCGCCTTCGCATTGCGGCGGGCGCGAACGCACGTGGCCCAGTGGCGAGGTGATGCCCTCATTGATCATCTTCGCCTGCAGATGGGCGATGAGCTCACCGTTTTCGGCG
Organism: uncultured beta proteobacterium; assembly: GCA_903917505.1. Next base: position 993 of record CAIXAY010000085.1, read on the forward strand.
TGCACCTGGGGCAGCGCGCCCAGCTCCCGGCAACGCAGGAAACCGGCAATGATGTCGCAGTCGGGCAACATCAGCCCGCCTTTGTAGGCGAGGAAAAACTTGAAGCTGGTGATGCCGTGGTCCGTCACCAGCACCGCCATCTCGTCGGCGAAGCCGGAGCCCCACCAGGACATGGTCATGTGGAAGCCGTAGTCGACGACGGCTTTTTCAGCCCAGCCTCGCCAACATGCCAGCGCGTCCAGTGGCGACTGGCCGCGCTCGGGTCCGACGAAATCGAGAATCGATGTGGTGCCGCCGGCGGCGGCGGCCATCGTGCCGCTATAGAAATCGTCGGCGACGACAGTGCCCATCATCGGCAGTTGCAAATGGGTGTGCGGGTCGATGCCGCCCGGCATCACGAAGCAGCCGCCGGCATCGATGACCTCGGTGTCCGGCCGGCACGCCAGCTCCGTGCCGATGTCCGCGATCAAGCCGTCACGCAACAGCAGGTCGGCTCGGCTGCGCCCCTCGGCCGTAACCACGGTGCCGCCGCGAATCAATGTTTCGTTCATCGCAATCAACAGTCGACGAGGTTGACGGCGAGACCGCCCAAGGACGTCTCCTTGTACTTCGCCTGCATGTCGGCCCCGGTCTGGCGCATGGTCGCGATCACCTTGTCCAGAGACACGACATGGCGGCCGTCGCCGCGCATGGCAATCAGGCAGGCGTTGATCGCTGTCGTTGCGGCAACGGCGTTGCGCTCGATGCAGGGCACCTGAACCAGTCCGCCGATCGGATCGCACGTGAGTCCGAGATGATGCTCCATACCGATTTCCGCCGCGTTTTCCAGCTGCGCGTTGCTGCCGCCCATCGCGGCGGCCAGGCCGCCTGCGGCCATCGAGCAGGCGACGCCGATCTCACCTTGACAGCCGACTGCCGCGCCCGAGATCGAGGCGTTCTCTTTGTAGAGCGCGCCGATGGCGCCGGCCGCGAGCAGGAAATTGTAGATCTCTGTCTGCCCCGCTGCGGCGACGAAGCGTGCTAAATAATGAAGCACCGCGGGAATGACACCCGCCGCGCCATTGGTCGGTGCCGTGACCACCCGTCCGCCGGCTGCATTCTCTTCGCCGACCGCAAAGGCGACAGCGTTGACCCATTCCATCGCCGCCATGGGATCCGTGCGACCTGCTTGCTCTGCCGCCTGCAAGGCGAGCCGATGCCGCCGTGCCCGCCGTTGCACGCCCAGGCTGCCGGGCAAAGGACCGTCCATGGCAAGCCCACGCTGGACGCAGTCCTGCATCGCCTGCCAGATCCGCGCAAGGCCGGCGTCGACCTCCGCAGGCGAACGCCGCGCCTCTTCGTTCGCCCGCGCCATGGCGGCGACCGACAATGAAGCGCTGCGGCCCATGTCCATCAATTCGGCTGCCGAGCGATAGGGGAAGGGAAGCGCATCCCTATCGTCCGCTCCTGCGACAGCATCGAACTCGCTTTCCGTGACGATGAAGCCGCCGCCCACCGAGTAGTAGGTCTGCGCCTCAAGCGTCTCGCCGTCTGCGCCGAAAGCCGTGATGCGCAAGGCGTTGGGATGGCGCCGCAATTCCTCGTCGCGGTGGAAAACGAGATCGGACGGCTGCGAGAAGGCAACGGCGTGTACTCCGAGAACCGGCAGTCGACCCGTGGCGCGAACCTGGTCGTGCAACTGCGGCGCGGCGTCAGGATCGACCGTCTCCGGCGATTCGCCCAGGAGGCCCAGGATCACCGCCCTGTCGGTTCCATGCCCTGTGCCCGACAGTGCCAGCGAGCCGAAGAGATCGATGCGCAGCCGCGTTACGAATGACAGCTTGCCGCTCTCTGCCAGCGACCGTGCGAAGCACCGGCCCGCCTTCATCGGACCCACGGTGTGCGAACTCGACGGGCCTATGCCGATTTTGAAAATGTCGAATACGCTCACCGGCATGTGTCGCTCCTCGAGCCGCTGCGGCTCGCAAGTACGCGACCGGGGCAGGCACTCATGACGGCTGCAGCAAACCGGCGCTGATGAAATTGTGCGCGTCAGAAGCCGTGACGGCGATCCGGATCATGTCCATCAAGCGCAGCCAGCGCAGATCGACCGGGCCGCTGGCGTGG
>CAIXAY010000086.1 GCA_903917505.1 uncultured beta proteobacterium
CGCCACCATCTCCTCGGCCTTTTCCTTGGCATCCTGTGCGCGCCAGGCGTTGAGCACCGTTTGATACTGCTTGAGGTCGGTGAGCGCGAGGGTTTCCAGCGGCTGCGCCTTGTCGGGCGCGTTCTTTTCCAGCTGCTCGGAGGCACCCAGCATCTTGGCCGCCACCTTGTCGTCCTTCTCGCCGGCGTCGGCGATCTTCGCAAGAAGGTCGGCGAAAGCCTTGTCGTTCTGCTGCAGGGTGGTGGACTCCTTGCGGCAATTCTTGAGGAAGTCCGTGGTGTCTTGCGCCAGGCGGTCCTGCTTGTCCACCAGCGCGCGCTCGATCTTCTCGGCCTTGCGCTGGCTGATGCCGGTCGAGTCGAGCGTCTGCTGTTGGCCGAGCACGAGGGCATCCAGCAGCGCCACCAGCCCGCTGACTTCGCGGCTTTGCTCGACCTTGTTGATGTTCTCGCTGGTCATCGTCAGCGACCGCAGGATCAGGCGTTCGAGCAGGAGCGCGCGCCCGGCGAGTTCCGGCCGGCCGGCCGGCGGGCTTTGCTGGAAGCGCTGGAGCGTCGTCACGACCGTGTTCATCGCGCCGCCGTGCAGGTCGCGCATCATCAGCGTCATCCCGCCCAGCGGCTTGCGCGGGTCGGAGATGAGCGCGCCGGCGAGCCGGCGGATATCGGACTGGACATCGACGACCTGCCCCCAGAGCTTCGCATCGGTGTATTGCTTCTCGACATCGAGCCGCGTCGTGCGCTCGACGTTGGCGGCCTGCAGTTCGACGAGCTTGTGCAGGGTGTTGGCGGCCTCGCTCGTGGCGCGCGCGTCGCTGTTGCTGGCAGCGGCGGCGGCGGAGTAAGCCTCGAAGACGATGGGCGAGGACAGCGCGCGGTGCGGCGTCAGGCCCGGCGCGACCTGGTCGGTGGCGACCAGGCGATACGTGACGTTGTTGGCGCTGGCGGGGAAGGTGAAATTCTCCGCGGTCCAGACCTTGGTCAGCCGGTTGCTGCCGGTGCACGGATAATCGATGACGGTCTCGGTCTTCGCATCGCGGCTGTCGGCCAGGACGCGTTCGAGCGTGATGTGGTCGAGCGCGTAGTCGTCGTTCACCTCGAACTCGATGCGCGGCACGCCGCTGACGCCCAGCATGGTCTTGCCGGTCGGCTGTACGATGCGGATGTCCGGCGCCTTGTCGCGCAAGATCTCCAGGTTGAGCAACGTCTCGACGTGGCCGCCGAAGGTGTCGTCGCCGACCAGCCGCAGGCTCTCGCCTTCGAGGATGGTGAGCGTGCCGCCGAGCGCTTCGCCGGTCTTTTCCGTCAGCCTGCACTCGTTGGTGCCGTTGAGCAGCATGGCGCTCTTCATCGGCCGGTTGGCCTCGACCAGGATGCGCATGGCCGAGCCCTGCGGCACGATCACCGGCGCCGCGAGCGCCGCGAACTTGCGCGCCGGCAGGGCGGTGAACTTGGGCGGCGTGATGGTCACATCCACCTGCTTGAAGGCGAGCGGGGTCATCGCCTTGATGGCGAACGTGTCCGATTCGGCGTCGCCGGCACGGAAGCGGTA
>CAIXAY010000087.1 GCA_903917505.1 uncultured beta proteobacterium
CCATGTCGAGCAAGCGAATCGGCGTCGAGATCACATCGTTGGTGTGCAGGGTCGACAGCACCATGTGGCCGGTAATGGCCGCGCGCATGCCGATCTCGGCGGTGGTCTGGTCGCGCATTTCACCGACCAGCACGATATCCGGGTCTTGCCGCAGCGCCGAACGCAGGACGCGCTCGAACGAGAGGTCGATCTTGTCGTGCACCTGCACCTGGTTGATTCCGGAGAGCCGGTATTCGACCGGGTCTTCGACCGTGATGATCTTCTTTTCGGTGGTGTTGAGTTCGGACAATGCGGCGTAAAGCGTCGTTGTCTTGCCGCTGCCGGTCGGACCGGTGACCAGGACCATGCCGCTCGGACGGCGGACGGCATGGCGCAACCGCTCAAGCGTTCGCGGCGGCATGTTGAGGCGATCCAGGCCGAGCAGGCCGGTATCCTGGTTGAGCAGACGCATCACGACGGACTCGCCGAACTGCGTCGGCATGGTCGAAATCCGCACGTCGATCGTGTTGTTGCGCACCTTGACGGCGAACCGGCCATCCTGCGGCAAGCGTTTTTCCGAGATGTCCAGACCGGACATCAACTTCAGGCGCAAAGCCAGCGCGGACGCAATCTTGGCATCCGCTTCCATCTGCACATGCAGCACGCCGTCGATGCGGAAGCGGACGCGCAGCGAGCGATCCTGCGGCTCGATGTGAATGTCCGAGGCGCGCGAGCGGATGGCTTCCTCGAAGATCGTCTGCAGCAGCTTGACGACGGGGGCCTCTTCGGCGCCCGGCGCCGCGCCGAGCAAATCACCAAACTCGACCGGTACATCGCTGAGATCGGCGGTCAGCTCCTTGGCCAGCCCGCTGATCTCTTCGGTACGCCGGTAGACGCGATCGATCAGCAGCAGCAACTGGCTTTCGGCGACAACCGCGAGATCGATCTCACGGCGCATCAATCGGAGAACGTCGTCGTAGGCCTGCAGGTCGGTCGGATCGACGAATCCGACACGCAGCCGGCCGTCGATCTGGTCCAGTACGATCGCCCGGAAACGCCGGGCCTGCGCCTCGGGCAATAGCTTGATCAGTTCGGGCTGCGGCTTGAAATGCCTGAGATCGACGTAGGGAACCTGCAATTGCCGGGCAAGCGCCTGCGAAATCGCCTCCTCCGTAACGAAGAAACTTTCAACCACGATACGGCCGAGCTTGCGACCGCTACGCTCCTGCTCGTCAAGCGCGAACTTGAGTTGCTCGTCGGTGAGCAAGCCTTGTTGGATGAGCAGATCGCCAAGGCGGATCTTTTCCGGCCGCGCCATTGCAAGCTCCAGTGATTTTATAGATAACGACGCTAATCGTCTGATTCTAACTGAATTTGGAAAGGCGCCAATGTATTTTTTTAAGGGCGCCTCGAGCGCTGCTGTCGTGTTCGAACCCGGGATCCCGCCGAACGGGCAACCTGAATCGCTCCTTCGCCAATATCGGCGCGGTATTCCCGCACGCGGAACAGTCCGCCAGCGCCAGCGCAATGCCACTGTCGCCGGCCGCAGGTGAGACAATATCGCTTTGCAATCAAAATCCGCCGAGTGCGACTTGTTGCCATGACCGTCCGCCTACGTGAAATACCGTACAACTACACCTCCTTCTCCGACCGCGAAATCGTCATTCGCCTACTCGGCGAGGAGAACTGGGCGATCCTCGACACCCTGCGCAGCCAGCGCGTCACCGGGCGTTCGGCGCGCATGCTCTACGAAGTCCTCGGCGACATCTGGGTCGTTCAGCGCAATCCCTACCTCGAAGACGATCTGCTGGCCAATCCGCAGCGACGCGCGGCGCTGGTGCAGGCCCTGCGCCACCGGCTGGGCGAGATCGACAAGCGGCGCCAGGGCAACGAACAGGTCTTGCGCCTGTATACCGCCGCGCAGGCCGCGGTCGATGCCTTCGCCCGCCGCTTTGACGAAACCGCCGCGCTGCGCCTCCGCGTCCTCAAAACGCTGGTCCGCCACACGCGCGCCGACAATATCGCATTCGATGGACTGGCCCGCGTCGTGCACGTCACCGACGCCACCGACTGGCGCGTCGAGTATCCCTTCGTCGTGCTCTACCCCGACAGCGAAGAAGAAACGGCGCCGCTGGTGCGCGGCTGCATCGCCCTCGGGCTGACGATCATCGCGCGCGGCGGCGGCACCGGTTATACCGGCAGCGCCGTGCCGCTGACGCCGTTTTCGGCGGTGATCAACACCGAGAAACTGACCGCCATCGGCGCCATCGAAAAGTGCGTGCTGGAGGGCTGCACGCAGCCCGCGACGACGGTGCGTACCGGCGCCGGCGTCGTCACCGCGCGCGTCGCCGAAGCAGCCGCTGCCGCCGGCCGCGTCTTTGCCGTTGACCCGACCTCGGCCGACGCCTCGTGCATCGGTGGCAACATCGCGATGAACGCCGGCGGCAAGAAAGCGCTGCTCTGGGGAACGGCGCTCGACAATCTGGCCTGGTGGAAGATGGTCGACACCTGTGGCCACTTCATCGAAGTGACGCGCATCAATCACAACTTCGGCAAAATTCATGAGCAGGCCGTCGCGCGCTTTGCCATCCAGCGTTTCGGCGAGGACGGAACGACGCCCGCCGGAGCGCCCGAAATTCTCGACATCCCCGGCTCGACTTTCCGCAAGGCCGGGCTCGGCAAGGACGTCACCGACAAGTTTCTTTGTGGCCTGCCGGGCGTCCAGAAGGAAGGCACCGACGGACTGATCGTTGCCGCGCGCTGGGTGTTGCACAAGATGCCGGCGCACACGCGCACCGTCTGCCTCGAGTTTTTCGGCCAGGTGCGCGAAGCAGTGCCGGCAATTGTCGACATCACCGACTACTTCAAACCGCGCGGCGGCGGACACCGCAGCGGTGTTTTCCTCGCCGGCCTCGAGCACCTCGACGAACGCTATGTGCGCGCCATCGGCTACGCGACCAAGGCCAAGCGCCGGGGCGAGAGTTCCGGCCGGCCGAAAATGGTCCTGCTCGGCGACATCGTCGGCGACGACGAGAAAGCGGTCATGGCCGCGGCTTCGGAAGTCGTGCGCCTTGGTAACCAGCGCTCCGGCGAGGGCTTCATCGCCGTCGATGCCGACACGCGACGCAAGTTCTGGCTCGACCGTTCGCGCACCGCCGCCATCTCGCGCCACACCAACGCTTTCAAGCTCAACGAGGACGTGGTCATCCCGCTGCCGCGCATGGGCGATTACTGCGACGGCGTCGAGCGCATCAACATCGAACTGTCGCTGAAGAACAAGCTCGCGCTGTGCGACGCCCTCGCCGAATTCCTGCAGGGCGAACTGCCGCTGCACCGAGCGGACGCCAGCCTCGACAAGGCGCTGCTGATCGGCGACCAGCGGCAGGCGGCACTTGAGGCCATAGTCGTCGTGCGCGCGCGCTGGCAATGGCTGCTCGCCAACCTCGATTTGCCGATGGCGCAGGCCGAAGCGCAATTTGCCGCGCTCGGCATCGCTGCGGGCCCGCTGTCCAACAAGGCGGCCAGCCCGACACTCTTCCACCGCCTGCAGGATTACTCGCTGCGCGTGTCGTGGAAATCCGAACTCAAGCCGCAACTCGAGGCGATTTTTGACGGCACGATATTCCGCCTGGTGCTCGCGCAGATTGCGGCGATTCACCAGGAGACCGTGCGCGGGCGCCTGTTCGTGGCCATGCACATGCACGCCGGCGACGGCAATGTGCACACCAACATTCCGGTCAATTCGGACAACTACGCGATGCTGCAAAGCGCGTACGCTACGGTGAAACGCATCATGGCGCTCGCCCGCTCGCTCGACGGCGTCATTTCCGGCGAACACGGCATCGGCATCACCAAGCTCGAATTCCTGAGCGAAGCCGAAATCGCGCCTTTCCGCGCTTACAAGGCGAAAATCGACCCCGACGGCCGCTTCAACAAGGGCAAGCTCATGGCCGGCGGCGATCTCGCCAAGGCCTACACGCCGTCATTCTCGCTGCTCGGCGCCGAATCGCTGATCCTCGAGCATTCGGAGATCGGCGGCATCGCTACGATGATCAAGGATTGCCTGCGTTGCGGCAAGTGTAAACCGGTCTGCTCGACGCACGTGCCGCGCGCCAACCTGCTTTACTCGCCACGCAACAAGGTGCTCGGCACCTCGCTGCTGATCGAGGCCTTTCTCTACGAGGAGCAGACGCGGCGCGGCATTTCGCTGATGCACTTCGACGAGTTCAACGACGTCGCCGACCATTGCACGATCTGCCACAAGTGCGTCTCGCCCTGTCCGGTCGATATCGATTTCGGCGACGTCTCGATCCGCATGCGCAACTTCCTGCGCGAGCAGGGCAAGAAGCGCTTCGTACCGGCCAAGGCGGCGGCGATGGCTTTCCTGACCATGAAGGATGCCGGGCTGATCCGGCTGACGCGCAAGTTCATGGTCGATTGGGGCTACGCGGGTCAACGCCTGGCTTACCGCCTGGCCAAGCTGTCCGGCCTCGCCCAGCGCCAGACCCGTCAGCCGCCGGCGACGCTCGGCCAGCCGACGCGGCGCGCGCAGATCATCCATTTCATCAACAGGCCGATGCCCGGCGGCCTGCCCAAGCGCACCGCGCGCGCCCTGCTCGACATCGAGGATGACAAAATCATTCCGGTCATTCGCGACGCGCAAAAGGTCGGCGCCGCGGATTACGACGGCGACGCCGTCTTCTATTTTCCCGGCTGCGGCTCCGAGCGCCTTTTCTCGCAGGTCGGCCTGGCGACGCAGGCGATGCTCTTCGAGATCGGCGCGCAGACCGTGCTGCCGCCCGGCTACCTGTGCTGCGGCTATCCGCAGATCGCCGCCGGCGAAGCCGACCAGGGACAGAAGATCACGACCGACAATCGCGTGCTCTTTCACCGGGTCGCCAACACGCTCAACTACCTCGACATCAATACGGTGATCGTGTCCTGCGGCACCTGCATGGATCAGTTGAAGAAATACGAATTCGAGAAGATCTTCCCCGGCTGCCGCCTGCTCGACATCCACGAATACCTCCTCGAAAAGGGCGTCAAGCTCGAAGGCGTGAGCGGCATCCGCTACATGTACCACGAACCCTGTCATGCGCCGATGCAGACGATTTCGGGAATTCGGGCGGCCAACGCGTTGATGGGGGAGAAGGTCCTGCTCTGCGACCGCTGCTGCGGTGAATCGGGAACCCTGGCCGTGACCCGTCCAGATATTTCGACCCAGGTTCGCTTCCGCAAACAAGAGGAGATCGAAAGCGGAACCGCCGCGCTGCGCGCCGACGGATACGCAGGACCGGTCAAGATCCTGACCTCCTGCCCATCGTGCCTTCAAGGCCTGTCGCGCTACAACGACGACGCCGGAACGCAGGCCGACTACATCGTCGTCGAAATGGCCCGCACCCTGCTCGGCGAAGACTGGATGGCCAATTACGTGCAGCGCGCCAACAACGGCGGCATCGAGCGCGTCCTGCTTTAAGGCCGCAATCGGCGCTTATGCAGAATCAATATCGACGAACGGCGGCGCAGGGCCGACGAACGGTTCGCCGCGCCAAAGCTGGCGGCATTTGTGTGACTTAGTTCCTTGTATTGCGGCCCTCGGCCGATTAGTTTGGAGCATGGCGATTTATTACCTTTGTCATGAGCAAAATTAATTTGGGGGAAGCACAGTGATGGCCCAGCCATCGAAGACCGGTTCCCGGCGGGTTGCCGGAACAGCGAGCGACAAGCCGCTGTCGCCAGCGCTCAAGGCGCAGCCATGAGCAGCGCTTCACCGGTCACCTTCGCGATTCCCGATCTGCAGACCGGTTGCGAGATCATCGCGCGGCTGCCGCTGGCCAATCCGAAACAGGCCGAAGTCGATCTGAGTCGCTTTCTCGACAGCCTGCTCAACTCGCCTCCCGATGGCGAAACCTATTTTCGCCTGCTCGAAAACGCGCGCTTGCCCATCTCCTTTGTCGCCGAGCAGCTGGCCCAGCGCTACCTCGGCAAACCGCTGCCGCTCGCCGACATCGAAGAGACGATCTTCCAGCTGATCGTCAGCCTCTGGCTGAAGACGGCGCGGGCTTACGCGCATTGCGCCGAGAAGGACTCGGTCGAAGTCGAGGATGCCAACCACAATCAGCGGGTCGCGATGATTTTGCACCGCTGCATCCATCACGTCGGCATGGCCATCGTCGAACACCAGCGCGCACGGCGTGAATTTCCCTGGGGCTTGTGGCTGGAGTTGCACGGCTATTACGCCAGCGCCGAAGAGTGGGGCATCGCCACGCTGTCGATACCCGATCCGCTCGAACCGCTTGGGCGCAGCACGCATTGCGTGGCCGCCTACGTCGGTTTTCTGCTCGGCGACATGGCCGGCTGTTATGCCCTTTCGCTGCGCGAGCAGACGCTGGTTCGCCGCTGGGCCACCTACTGGGCGCCGCTGGTCAGCCTGCACAAGGCCGCGCCCGGCGATTCATTGCCGCCCTACGTGGTCGACCTGATGCAGGACGTCGCGCTGCGCCCGGTGACCGAGTGTCTGCAAACCGACTTTCTGCGACGCCTCGATACCTCGCGCCTCGCAATGCAGATCAGCCAGATCAGGCAGCAGTTGAGACAAAGAATCTCGCCGGCGCAGCTGACGCTCGGCGACGATTGCACGGCGGGCCAATGCAACCGCCTGCTCGAATACCTTTCAAGCCCATGGTCGCAGGCGCGCGCCCCGCGAAAATTCCGGCGCCGCGCCACTTCCGGCATCACCCAGATGTGCAGCGGTTTCGAGGAAATGCACTATTACGTGTCGGGCAAGGAATTCGAACAGCCGGAAAACGTTCGCACTTACTCGCGGCGCGAGTTCGAGACCCTCTACGCCTTCCGCCACCAAACCGATCCGCACGAGGTGCTGCAGATCCGCAAGGAGCAAATGGCTTATGCGCTCGACATCTGGGAAGTAGTCAACCAGTCGGCCGACGGCTTCCGGCTGGTGCGCAGCACCTCGGGCAAGAAGATCGCGCACGGTCAGTTGCTCGCGCTGTGTCCGCACGATGGCGCGCGCTTCCTGCTGGCGCAAGTCAAGTGGCTGATGCAGGAGAAGGGTGGCGGCCTGATCAGCGGCGTCCGGGCCTTGCCCGGCATCCCCTTCGCGATCGCGGCCCGGCCGCTCGATCGAGCCACCGGCGACGACGGCAAGTACCATCGCGCTTTCCTGTTGCCGGCCGTGCCGTCGGTTAGCGCGGAACAGTCGCTGGTCGTGCCGCAGGGCTGGTTCCGCACCGACCGGGTGATCGAGCTGTTCACCGATGGCGCCTGGCGGGTCAGGCTGCTGCATGTGCTCGACGACGGGCCGGACTTCGATCGCATCAGCTTCGTCGTCTGTTGAGCCTGGAAACGACAGCGCAAGACGGCCGCGAGCCGGAACGGCGGGCAGCAAAAAATAGATTGGCTTTCTCTGTACCTGCCGTGTTCGCCGTGCTTAACGGCTTCCCATAAGCCGAACGCCTCAGTTGAGCAGGGCGCGGCGCGGAAAGCGCGCGGCGAAGCGGCTGCCCTGGCCCGGCTCGCTTTCGATCTCCAGCGTCGCCCGGTGGCGGGTCAGCACGTGCTTGACGATCGCCAGCCCGAGCCCGGTGCCGCCGGTTTCACGCGAACGGCTGCGGTCGACGCGATAGAAGCGTTCGGTAAGCCGGGGCAAGTGTTGCGCGGCGATGCCGATGCCGGTGTCGGCGACGACCAATTCGGCGCCATCGCCACGCGCACGCCAGGTCAGATCTATCCGGCCGCCCGGCGGCGTATAGCGCACGGCATTGGCCGCCAAGTTGGAAAAAGCACTGCGCAACTCGCTGGCGCCGCCGGCGATGGCCGCCGGCGTTTCTATCGTCAGACTGATCTCGTGCCGTCCCGCCGACAGCGCCCTGACGTCGGCCAGAATGCTCTGCAGCATCGGCTCGATCTCGACCCGCTCCTCGCTCAGCGGCGAGCTTCCCGACTCGAGCGCCGACAGCGTCAGCAAATCCTCGATCAGGCGTTGCATGCGCGTCGTCTGTTCGTAGATCAGGTCCAGGTAACGCTTGATTTCTTCGTCAGCGTAGGCCCCATGATCATCGACGAGCATCTCGGCGAAGCCGGCGACGACGGTGAGCGGCGTCTTGAGCTCGTGCGACACATTGGCGATGAAGTCACGGCGCATGGTCTCGATCCGCTCGAACTGGCTGATATCGCGCGCGACCAGCAGATTCTCGTCGGCGCCATAAGGAATGACCTGCAGCAGCAGGGTCAGGCCTTCGACGCGGCCACCGCGATAGATCAACGGTTCGTCGAAGCGCGCGGCTTCGATATAGGCGACAAAATCGGGGTGGCGAATCAGGTTGAACAGGGCCTGGCCACGATCGTGCTGCGCGGAAATCGCGAAGTAGCTTGCCGCGCGTTCGTTGAGCCATTCGATATGACGATGACGGTTGTAGGCGATGATGTCGTCCGGCAGGGCCTGCACGGCCTCGCGAAAACGCTCGAGCGTTTCGGACAGCACCTGCTGCTGGCCAAGGCGCACGCGCACGCGCCGGTGCAGGCCGGCAAAGGCGATTTCCCAGACGCTGCGGCCGCGTGGCAAAGGATCGTTGAGCGGGCCCTCGAGCCACGCCATCAGTTGATGCAGGTGCAGCAAATGCCAGGCGAGCAGCAGCAGCAAAGCGAGGATGACCGCCGCCAGCCCCCAGTCAAGGCCAAAGCCCAGGGCAACCGGCGCGAAGACGAGGGCGGCGATGCCGGCCAGGAGCCACAGGGTCTGCCCCCAGATTGCGCTCACCGGCGGGCGCTCGCTGCGCAGCGACGCGATTTCATTCGCCAAGCGCCGAGAAGCGGTAGCCGCTGCCGCGCACGGTCTGGATCAGACGATCGTGCCCGCTCGCTTCGAGCGCCGCGCGCAAGCGGCGGATATGCACGTCCACCGTCCGTTCTTCGACAAAAATGTGATCGCCCCATACTCGATCGAGAAGCAGCGCGCGGCTGTGCACACGCTCCGGATGCGTCATGAAGAAATGCAGCAGGCGGAACTCGGTCGGGCCAAGGTCGAGCGTCCGGCCGTTGCCGCTGACCCGATGCGTCAGCGGATCGACGCGCAGGCCTTCGACCTCGACGCTGTCCTCGGTCATTTGCGGCGCGCGCCGGCGCAATACGGCCTTGATCCGGGCGAGCAGTTCGCGCGGCGAAAACGGCTTGCTCAGATAGTCGTCGGCGCCGGCCTCGAGCCCGGCAATCTTGTCGTGCTCCTCGCTGCGCGCGGTCAGCATGATGATCGGCAGGTCGCGCGTCCGCTCGTCGCTGCGCAGGCGACGGGCGTACTGCAGGCCGCTCATCCCGGGCAACATCCAGTCGAGCAGCACCACGTCGGGCAGCGCTTCGTTGACCCGGTGCGCCGCCTGCTCCGCGCTGTCGGCGCACAGCACCCGGTGGCCGGCATGCTGCAGACTGGCGGCGATCAGTTCCTGAATCGATGGTTCGTCTTCGACGACGAGGATGGTAGCCGACATGAATTGGGTGTTCTCAGTAAGTGCCCGTTCCAAGTTTATGAAGAAAGCGTTACAAAACGATGACAGTCCTCGCCTCGGCCCCGACAATTATTGTGCGTCGGCAGCCGGCTTCGGCTTTGCGCTATCATAGCGCGTTCATTTATACGCAAAGGCAGTCATGGCAGGCCTCAATCCGGAAACGCCGGTTCCGACCGAGATCAAGCTGCACCAGAAATCGCGCCGCGTCGAACTGGCTTTCGACACCGGCGAGCGCTTCGAGCTGACTTGCGAGTACCTGCGTGTGTTCACGCCTTCGGCGGTCGCGCGTGGCCATGGGCCGGGGCAGGAGACCCTGCAGGTCGGCCAGCGCGACGTGGAAATCGTCAGCATCGAACCGGTCGGCAATTACGCGATCAAGCCGGTGTTTTCCGACGGGCACGACAGCGGCCTTTATTCCTGGGACCTGCTGTACATGCTCTGCGTGCATCGCGACGAATTGTGGCAGGCTTATCTCGACAAGCTCGCCGAGCAGGGCGGCAGCCGCGATCCGGCCGATACGCCGCCGCCGGCGCCAAAGTCGCCGCCCAAGTGCGGCCCGCAGCGTTGATTTTTTCACCACCAGCCCCCATTTAGTGCGCACGATGGAAAAGCAAGAGCAGACACACTTTGGCTTCGAGCAGATCGCCGAGGCCGAAAAGGCCCGGCGCGTCGCGCAGGTCTTCGATTCGGTCGCGCAACGCTACGACCTGATGAACGACCTGATGTCGGGCGGCATGCACCGGCTGTGGAAGGCCTTCACCATCGCCCGCAGCGGCGTTCGCGCCGGCTCGCGCGTGCTCGACGTCGCCGGCGGCACCGGCGACCTGGCCCTGGCGTTTGCGCGCAAGGTCGGCAAGAGCGGCCAGGTGTGGCTGACCGACATCAACAACGCGATGCTCACGCACGGCCGCGACCGGCTCTGCGACAAAGGATACCTGCTGCCGGTCGCGCAGTGCGACGCCGAGAAGCTGCCTTTCCCGGGCGAGTATTTCGATTGTGTTACCGTGGCCTTCGGCCTGCGCAACATGACGCACAAGGACGCCGCTCTCGCCGAAATGCGGCGGGTGCTGCGTCCCGGCGGATGTTTGCTGGTACTCGAGTTCTCGCAGGTGTGGAAGCCTCTGGCGCCGGCTTACGATTTCTACTCGTTCAAGGTCATTCCGCGCATCGGCGAAATGATTACCCACGACGCGGCCAGTTATCGCTACCTCGCCGAATCGATACGCGTGCACCCGGACCAGGAAACTTTGAAGAAAATGATGGAACAAGCCGGCCTGGAGAAAGTTGAATACTTCAACCTGACGTTGGGGGTTGTCGCCTTGCATCGTGGTTTCAAATTCTGACGGAGAAGCAAATGAAGAATTTATTGATCGCCGGATTCCTGGCCATCGTCGCGCTGGGCCTGAGCGTCAACGACGCCGAGGCGGCGCGCTTGGGTGGCGGCAAATCGGTCGGCATGCAGCGCCAGTCGGTTGCGCCAAAGCCCGTGGCTCCAGTTCAGCAGGCAACCCCGGCCGCGCCGACGGCGCCCGCCGCAACTCCGGCCGCCGCGCCGAAGCGCAACTGGCTCGGGCCGATCGCCGGCCTCGCCGCCGGTCTGGGCATCGCCGCGCTGCTCTCGCACTTCGGTCTGGGCGAAGGCATGGCCAACATCCTGATGATCGCCCTGCTGGTCATGGCCGCGGTATTCGTCTTCAGACTGCTGACGCGGCGCAGCTCGCCGCCGCCCGGCGCGTCCTACCCGAACGAGCCACTGCAATATGCCGGCGGCAACACGATCGACGTTACACCCACCCCGCCGGCCTACGGCAGTGCAGCGGCGATCGCCGCACCCGCCGCCGTGCGCATTCCGGAAGGCTTCGACAGCGAGGGTTTCCTGCGCGTCGCCAAGCTCAATTTCGTCCGCATGCAAGCGGCCAATGACCGCAAGGACATCGACGACATTCGCGAGTTCGTGAGCCCCGAACTCTTCGCCGAGATCAAGATGCAAATGGACGAGCGCGGCAATGCGCCGCAACAGACCGATGTCGTGACCTTGAACGCCGAACTGCTCGAAGTCGCCACCGAAGGCACGCGCCACATCGCCAGCGTGCATTTTTCCGGCATGATCCGCGAAGTCGCCGGCGCAGCGGCCGCGCCTTTCGACGAAATCTGGAATCTCGCCAAGCCGACCGAAGGCACGCAAGGCTGGATCGTTGCCGGCATCCAGCAAGTCAATTGAGCCGCTGATGAAGTTCGGGCCGCCCGGCGCGCTGGGCTTCATCAACCATCTGCTCGCCGGTGAAGACTGGGCGCGCGAACGGCTCAAGGCGTTTGCCGGGCAGACGGTTCGTTTGGAAATGGGCGTGCTCGAACGCGCCTATCAGATCACCGACGCTGGCATTTTCGCCGCCGGCGACGAAGATGCCGTCGTCGCCGTGACCATCACCCTGCCTGCCGACGCGCCGCTGCGCGCGTTGATCGACAGGCCGGCGCTGTTCGCCGCGGCGCAGATCGGCGGCTCCGCGGAACTCGCCGAGAATCTCGGCTTTCTGTTTCGCTATCTGCGCTGGGACCTTGAAAGCGATTTGGCGCAACTCGTCGGCGACATCGCCGCCCGGCGCCTGGTCGAGGGCGGCAAGCGCGCCGGCCGGTGGCAAGCGGAGCAGGCGAGGAATCTGGCGCAGAATCTCGCCGAGTATTTCACCGAAGAAAACCCGCTGATCGCGCGCCGTCAGGACCTCGCCGATTTCGGCGCCGAAGTCGCTGCGCTGCAGGAACGGCTCGGCCGATTCGAAAAACGCCTGGCCGCGCGCGAAGGCTGATCAGCCAGCGCGCCGCCCGCTTGCGGCCTGACCGATAATCCTCCCTGCCCCGACCATGAACGCTCCCCGGCATAACTTGCTCGAAGACGCCCAGGCACTGCTCTCCGGCACCCTGCTGGTGGCCTTTGCGATCGTCCTCTTCCGACAGGCCGGCATGCTCACCGGCGGCACGCCGGGCCTTGCATTCCTCGCCTATTACGCGAGCGGCATGTCCTTCGGCGCACTTTATTTTCTAATCAATATCCCTTTCCACATTTTTGGCTTCCTGGCGCTGGGCAAGGCCTTCGCGCTCAAGACCTTTTTCGCCGTCGCGCTGCTCTCGCTGTTTAGCGAGTTGCTCGGCCACTGGATACGGATCGCCAGCATCGCGCCGGTTTTCGCCGCCGTTCTCGGCGGCTTGCTGGCCGGCGCCGGCCTGCTCATGCTGATTCGCCACCAGGCCAGCCTGGGTGGAATCGGCGTGCTGGCCATCTACTTGCAGAAGGAGCGCGGCTGGCGCGCCGGCAGCCTGCAGATGATCGCCGACGCTTTTATCGTCGGCGCGGCGCTGTTGGTGGTCGATCCGGATCGCGTCGCCCTGTCCATCCTGGGCGTGCTGGTGCTCAACATGGTGCTCGCCATCAATCACCGCCCAGGGCGTTATTTCGGCCAGTAATCCCGTTTGCCTCTTGCGCAAATCGCGTGACTTCGGTCATCGCCTGCAGTGAACAGGCAAGCGGCATTGAGCCGCGGCGCCCTCTTGCGCCAGCGCTCATCGTATAATCGCGGCATTGTCTCCCTTTCGACAGCAAGCGCCACGATGACCCTGGATATCAAGACCCACCTCAGCGATTTGCTGCGCGTTGCATTGCAAAGCGTTGCGCCCGATCAGGCGGACACGGCCATCGTTCTCGATCGCCCGAAACTGCTCGCGCACGGTGACTTCGCCTGCAACCTGGCCATGCAGCTGGCGCGCGTTATGAAGCGCAACCCGCGCGAACTCGCGCAGTTGCTGCTGGCCGAAATTCCGCATTCGCGCTTCGTCGGCAAGACCGAGATCGCCGGCGCCGGCTTCATCAATATCCACTTGCGGCCGGCCGCCAAGCTCGAAGTGGTGCGCCATATCCTGACGCAGGGACAGGCCTACGGCCGTTCGGCGCAGGGCGGCCAGAGGAAGCTGCAGATCGAATTCGTTTCGGCCAATCCGACCGGCCCGCTGCATGTCGGCCATGGGCGCGGCGCGGCTTACGGCGCCAGCCTGTCGAACCTGATGGCCTATGCCGGCTGGGACGTGACGCGCGAATACTATGTGAACGACGCCGGCCGGCAAATGGACATACTGGCGCTGTCGACCTGGCTGCGCTACCTCGACTTCTACGGCGAAGCGATCCGGTTTCCGCCCAACGCCTACCAGGGCGATTACGTTGCCGGCATGGCCGAGCAAATGAAAGTCGCGCATGGCGCGAAATTCGTCCGCGCCGCCGCCGACATCCTGCGCGGCACGCCCGGGCTGCCGGACGCGACCGCCGTCGAGGACGCGGCCAAGGCGCAGCGCGAAGCGCATCTCGACGCCCTGATCGCCCGGGCCAAGGAACTGCTCGGCGAGGAGTGGGATTACGTGCACAGCCACGTGCTGACCGAACAGCTCGAAGACTGCCGCAACGACCTCGAAGAGTTCGGCGTGCATTATGAGGTCTGGTTTTCCGAAAAGTCGCTGTTCGATACCGGGCTCGTCGCACGCTGCGTCGCGCGTCTCGAGGCGGCCGGGCAAATCTACGAGCAGAACGGCGCCAAGTGGTTCAAGTCGACGGCTTTCGGCGACGAGAAGGACCGCGTCGTGCAACGCGACAACGGCCTCTACACCTACTTCGCCTCGGACATCGCCTATCACCTGAACAAGTACGAACGCGGCTTCGAGCGCATCATCAACATCTGGGGCGCCGACCATCACGGCTACACGGCGCGCGTCAAGGGTGCGCTGGCGGCGCTGGGCCTCGACCCGCAGGTACTCGACGTGGCGCTGGTGCAGTTCGCCGTGCTCTACCGCGACGGCCAGAAAGCCTCGATGTCGACGCGCTCGGGCGAGTTCGTCACCTTGCGCACGCTGCGCGAGGACGTCGGCAAGGACGCCTGCCGCTTCTTCTACGTCTTGCGCAAGTCGGACCAGCACCTCGATTTCGACCTCGATCTCGCGAAAAGCCAGACCAACGAAAACCCGGTCTATTACATCCAGTACGCGCATGCCCGGGTCTGTTCGCTGCTCGCGCAATGGAAAGCCGGTGCCGAAAGCGACGCGGGCGCTGCGGCCGCACTCGCCGACGCCGACTTCACGCGCCTCGACAACGCACACGAACTCGCGCTGGCCGCCAAGCTCAGCGAATTTCCCGAGGTCGTCGCCGCGGCGGCCGGCGAACTCGCGCCGCACATGATCGCTTTTTACCTCAAAGACCTGGCCGGCGAATTCCACAGCTACTACAATGCCGAACGCATGCTGGTCGACGACGCCGCGCTCAAGGATGCGCGCGTCGCGCTGGCCGCCGCGGTGCGCCAAGTCATCCGCAACGGCCTGGGCATCCTCGGTGTCAGTTGTCCGCAATCGATGTAACGAGCAGAGAGCAAGCCATGAGTCCTGACATGAAATCGCGCACGAACAATCGCCGTCTGTCGAAAAAAGGCGCGGGCGGCAACACGCTGATCGGGCTGTTCATTGGCCTCGTCATCGGCGTGCTCGGCGCGGCGGCGGTGGTCTGGTACATCTACAAGACGCCGGCGCCCTTCGCCAACAAGTATCAGCCGGCGCCGACGCCAAGTCCGGCGGCAGCGGCCCAGCCGCCCGGCACCGCGCCGCAACCCCTGGCGCTGCCGGGCAAACCCGGCGATCCGGTGCCGGCTGCCAGCGACAAGCCGCGCTTCGACTTCTACAAGATTCTGCCGGGCAACGCCGAAGCCATTCCCGCCCCGAAGCCGGCCGAGGCCAAGGCCGAGAACGAGCCCGCGCTCAAGGATGCGCTCTACCTGCAGACCGGCTCGTTCCAGAATGCAGGGGACGCCGACAACCAGAAAGCCAAGCTGGCGATGCTCGGCGCCGAGGCTTCGATTCAGCAGATCATGCTGCAGGACAAGGTGTGGTACCGCGTTCGCCTTGGCCCGTTCAAGAAGATGGATGAAGTGAACGCGATGCGTTCGGATCTCGCCAAACAGGGCATTGAAGCCAACGTTGTGAAGAAGGACTAAGGAGACCGCAATGAAGAAATATTTTTCCGGCTGGTTCGCCGCCATCGCCCTGGCCCTGCTCGCGCTGGCCTCGCCGGCGCAGGCGCAACTGGCTCTCGGCCGCGATTACGTCGTCATCGAGCCGGCGCAGCTGACCGACGATCCGGCCAAGATCGAAGTGATTGAATTTTTCTCCTACGCCTGCCCGCACTGCAGCGATCTCGCGCCGCACATCGCCAAGTGGGCGGCGAAGCTGCCGGCCGACGTCGCTTTCCGGCGCATCCCGGTCGGCTTCGGCAGTCCGTTCTACCAGAATATGGCGCGGCTTTACTACACCCTCGACGCCATCGGCGAGTTGCAGCGCCTCGATGACAGCGTATTTACCGCGATCCATGTCAAGGGACTCAAGCTGATCGACGAAAAGAGCATCGCCGAATGGGCGACTTCGCAAGGCGTCGACGCCAAGAAACTCTCCGACGCCTACAACTCCTTCGGCGTGATCAGCAAGACCAAACGCGCCGACCAGATGGCGCAGGCGGCGAAGATCACCGGCGTGCCGTCATTGGTCGTCGATGGCCGCTACCTGGTGACCGGCAAGGACGTGAAGACGCACGACGACCTGCTGGCGCTGACCGACAAGGTCATCGACAAGCGGCGCGCCGAACGCCACAAGAAGTAAGCCCCGCCGCCCGGCCCCATGGCGAGCGCGCTGCAGGTCTTCATTACCGGCGCTTCGTCCGGTATCGGCAACGCCCTGGCCAGCCATTACGCGAAGGGGGGCGCGATCCTCGGCATTGCCGCCCGGCGCGGCGATGCCCTCGAAGCGCTCGCCGCCGACTTGCGCCGCGCCGGCGCGCAAGAAGTTTACTGCTATCCGCTCGACGTCACCGACGCTGAGGCCCTGCGCCGCGCCGCGCAGGACTTCATCGCGCGCTGCGGCGCGCCGGACATTGTGATCGCCAACGCCGGCGTATCGGTCGGCACGCTGAGCGAATTCCCTGAAGACCTGGCCGTCCTCCGGCGCATTCTCGACATCAACGTCTACGGCATGGCCGCGACCTTTTCTCCCTTCATCGCCGGCATGCGGCGGGCGGCCACGGACGGCAAACCGCGACGGCTGGTCGGCATGGCCTCGGTGGCCGGAATTCGCGGCCTGCCCGGCGGCGAAGCCTACAGCGCGTCAAAGGCGGCGGCGATCAGCTACCTCGAAAGCCTGCGCCTCGAGTTGCACGGCTCGGGCGTCAAGGTGGTGACCATCGCTCCCGGCTACATCGCCACGCCGATGACCGCCAGCAACCCTTATCCGATGCCTTTCATGCTGACCGCCACCGAAGCGGCGCGGCGCTTTGCGCGCGCCATCGAGCGCGGCAGGAGCTATGCGGTCATTCCCTGGCAGATGGGCGTGGTCGCCAAGCTGCTGCGCCTGCTGCCCAACTGGCTCTACGACCGGCTTTTTGCCAACGCCCCGCGCAAGCCCAGAGGCCTTTGACGCGCGATTTGGCCGAGTTGCAAGATCGACGAAAATCATCCCGATCGGGCCGGCGCTCGGTATACTTGCGGCTTCCTGTCGAAAGAGTCCGATGCAGCAGCATAAATTACCCGAACTGGTCTGCCCGGCCGGCAGCCTGCCGGCGCTCAGGGCGGCGGTCGACCACGGCGCCGATACCGTCTATTTCGGCTACAAGAACGATACCAACGCGCGCAATTTCGCCGGCCTGAACTTCGACCACAAGGCGATGGTCGAGGGCATCCGCTACGCCCACGGCAAAGGCAAACGCGTACTGATGGCCATCAACACCTTCCCGCAACCGGGGCGCGAAGCCGATTGGCAAGCGGCGGTCGATGGCGCGGCCGATCTCGGCGTCGACGCGGTCATTCTGGCCGATGTCGGGCTGCTCGATTACGCCAGCCGCCGCCATCCCGAACTGCGCCTGCATCTCTCGGTGCAAGGGTCGGCGACAAGTTACGAGGCGGTCAATTTCGCGCAGCGCGAATTCGGCGTGCGGCGCGCGGTGCTGCCGCGCGTGCTGACGCTGGCGCAAGTCGAGCAGGTGATCAGGAACACCTCGGTCGAAATTGAGGTCTTCGGCTTCGGCAGCCTGTGCGTGATGAACGAGGGACGCTGCTGGCTGTCCTCGTACGCCACCGGCGAATCGCCGAACACCGTCGGCGCCTGTTCGCCGGCCAAGTTCGTCAAATGGGAAAAAGCGCCGGGGCAAATGTCTACGCGCCTCAACGGCATTCTGATCGACCGCTACGGCGACGACGAGGCGGCCGGCTATCCGACGCTGTGCAAGGGTCGCTTCGAGGTTGGCGGCGCCACCTATTACGCGCTCGAAGAGCCAACCAGCCTCAACGTTCTCGAGATCCTGCCGGACATCGTCAAGATCGGCGTCGCGGCGATCAAGGTCGAGGGCCGCCAGCGCAGCCCGGCCTACGTCGCCCAGGTGACGCGCACCCTGCGCGCCGCGCTCGACGAAGTCGGCAGGGACATCGCGCACTTCGCGGTCAAGCCGGCCTGGCAGGCCGAACTGGCCAAGGTCTCCGAAGGCGTGCAGGCGACGCTCGGCGCTTATAACCGCCCGTGGCGGTGACGATCAACCGCTCACGCATTAAAGGCTTTCGATGAAACTCGCTTTAGGCCCGCTGCTTTACTTCTGGCCGAAACAGGAAGTGCTCGAGTTCTACGCCGAGATGTCGCAGATCGCTGCTGTCGACATCATTTACGTCGGCGAGGTCGTCTGCTCGCGCCGGCAGCAACTGCGCGTCACCGACTGGATCGGGCTGGCGCGCGACCTGACGGACGCCGGCAAGGAGGTCGTGGTTTCGGCGCAGGCGCTGCTCGAATCGGAAAGCGATCTCAAGGCGCTGCGCCGCTTGATAGATGAAGCGGGCTGCACGATCGAGGCCAACGATCTGGGCGCGGTCAATATCGCCGCCGGCCGTCCTTTCGTCGCCGGGCCGCATCTCAACGTCTACAACGCGCAAACGCTTTCGACCTTTGCCCGCTATGGCCTGCAGCGCTGGGTGCCGCCGCTCGAAGCCGGGCGCAGCCTGATCGCCACGCTGCACGCCGGCCGGCCGGCCGGCGTCGAGACCGAAGTCTTCGTCTATGGCAAGCTGCCGCTCGCATTTTCGGCGCGCTGTTTCACCGCCCGCCACTATAATCTCAACAAGGACGACTGCCAGTTCAAGTGCCTCGAGCATCCCGAAGGGATGACGCTGAAGACACGCGAAGGCCAGCCTTTTCTTGCCATCAACGGAATCCAGACAATGTCGGCGCAAACCTGCAACCTCCTCGCCGAAATTCCCGAGATGCTGGCGATGGGCATCGACAGCGTGCGCATCAGCCCGCAAGCCGCGCACATGCCGGCGATCATCGCCGCTTTCGATGCGGCGCGACGCGGCGAAGCGGTGGCGCCGGACATGCGCGGCTGGGCGGCCGAAGGGATGGTCGACGGCTACTGGTTCGGCAAGCCGGGAATCGAAACGCACGCAATAGCGCAGGCGCTCGCGCCTTCGGGGGGGCATTAAAATGGCGGCAGACGGCATCGGCACCTTCACCATCCGGCGCTTCAAGCTGCCGGGCTTCGTCGCGGCCATCGGCAAGAAAATGCCGCAATGGCCGCACGCCCTGGCCTTGACCGCGGCGCTCAACGCCGCGGTAACAATGAAGCTGCTGCCGCAAGACAGCCTGCAACTGCTCGAAGGGCGCCGCTTTCTGGTCGACGTGCTCGATACCGGCGGCCATGCCGGCTTCTGCTATCGCGACGGGCTTTTCCGCCCGCTGTTCATGCGCGTCGACGCCGCCGATGCCGCCGCTTTCGACCTCGTTTTCCGCGCCAATCTCTCGGCCTTCCTGCAACTGGTCGCGCGTCAGGAAGACCCCGATACGCTGTTCTTCAACCGCGAGCTTTCAATCGAAGGCGATACGGAACTCGGCCTCGTCGTGAAGAACATGCTCGACGCCGTCGACTGGCCGAAGCTGCCGCGCCTGCCGGGATTTGCCTCGATGAGTCACTAAGCCGCACAACGTTTGCCGATTTCACCCCATAACAGCTTTCAGGGAGTCACCGCATGGCCGTCTGGAACAGGGAAGCCGAGTGCGCTTCGGTCGAGGTACGACAGGCGCTGCAACTGGCGCGTCTGCAGGAAACGCTGGAGCGGGTCTACGCGCGCGTACCCTTCTATCGCGACAAGCTCGACAGGGCCGGCGTCAAGCCGGCGGCGATCACGAGCCTTGCGGACATCGCCAGGCTGCCGCTGACGACCAAGGACGAGTTGCGGCAAACCTATCCTTACGGCCTATTGGCCTGCGACAGGGCCGATCTCGTCGAAATCCACACTTCGTCGGGGACGACCGGGACGCCGGTGGTCGGCGCCTACACCGAGGCGGACATCGACATGTGGGGCGAGGTCATGGCGCGCACCCTGACCATGGCCGGCTGCGTCAGAGGCGACACGGTGCAGAATGGCTACGGCTACGGCCTGTTCACCGGGGGCCTCGGCGTGCATTACGGCGCGCGCCGGATCGGCGCCAACCTGATCCCGATTTCGTCGGGCAACACGCGCCGGCAGTTGATGATCATGCGCGACTTCGGGACGACGCTGCTGACCTGCACGCCCTCGTACTCGCTGTTCCTCGCCGAAGCGGCAATCGAGGAGGGCATCGATTTCCGCGAACTGCCGCTCAAGGCCGGCTGCTTCGGCGCCGAGCCGTGGAGCGAGAACATGCGCGTCGAGATCGAGCAGAAGCTCAATATCAGCGCGCACGACATCTATGGACTCACCGAACTGATCGGCCCCGGCGTCGCCGCCGAGTGCGAATGCAAGAACGGCCAGCATTTCAACGAAGACTTCTTCTATCCCGAGATCATCGACCCGGAAACCGGCGCGGTCCAGCCCGACGGCGAGAAGGGTGAGCTGATCATCACCAGCCTGAAGCG
>CAIXAY010000088.1 GCA_903917505.1 uncultured beta proteobacterium
CGCCGCCGAACTGCCGGACATTTCGACACAGAAGGAAGTCGCCGAATACTATTGCGAACTGGCCAGCGCCGAAATGATCCGCTCGCGCCCCGACGCCGCAGCCGCTTATCTCCTGACCGCGCTCGAGCGCAACCGCAAGTGCGTGCGCGCCAGCCTGCTGCAGGGCGACATCGAAGCGCAGCAGGACCGCAGTGAAGCGGCCATCTTCTGCTGGCAGCGCATCGAACAGCAGGATCCGACTTTTCTGGCGCTCGTCGCGCAACGCCTGCTCGACGCTTTCCGCAAGCTCGATCGCCGCGATGAAGGCCTGCAACTGCTGCGCGGCTATCTCGAGCGCTACCCCTCGCTCGACCTGCTCGACGTGGTGTTTCAACTGGTGCTCGAAAGCGAAGGCGCCGATGCGGCGTACGCGCTGGTGCGCGACGAGCTGAAACGCAACCCGACCCTGCTCGGTTTCGACAAGCTGATCGAAGCGCGCCTGCTGGTCGCGCCGCCCGAATCGCGCCCCGACCTCGACCTTGCCAAGAGCATCGTGCAGGGCTATACGCGCCGGCTGGCGCGCTATCGGTGCGATAATTGCGGTTTCAAGGCGCGCCAGTTCTATTGGCGCTGCCCGGCCTGCGGCGGCTGGGAGACCTACTCGCCGAAGCGCACCGAAGAATTCGATTTGACGCCTTAGCCGGAGAAGTTTGCATGCATTTGGGAGACCTGTCGTCCGTCCGCCTGCTGGTCGTTGGCGATGTCATGCTAGACCGCTACTGGTTCGGCGAAGTGTCGCGCATCTCGCCCGAGGCGCCGGTGCCGGTGGTCAAGGTCGAGCGCAGCGAAGAGCGCCTGGGCGGCGCGGCCAACGTCGCGCGCAACGCCGCGGCGCTCGGCGCGCAGGTCCGCCTGCTGGCGCTGGTCGGCAATGACGAGCCGGGTGAGAGCCTCAAGCGCTTGCTGACCGAAGGCGGCATTGCCGCCAGCCTGCACGTCGATGAAGCGATCACCACGACGGTCAAGCTGCGCGTCATCGGCCGCCAGCAGCAGTTGCTGCGCATCGATTTCGAGACGACGCCTTCGCTCGAAGTGCTGCAGGCCAAGTTCTCCGAATTCGGCGAGCGCCTGCCCGAGTGCGACGCGGTGATTTTTTCCGATTACGGCAAGGGCGGCCTGGCGCATGTCAGCGAGATGATCGGCATGGCGCGCGCCGCCGGCAAGATCATCCTCGTCGATCCGAAAGGCGACGAATACGCGAAGTACGCCGGCGCGACGATCGTCACGCCCAACCGCTCCGAAATGCGCGAAGTCGTCGGGCGCTGGCAGGACGAAGCCGACCTCGAGGCGAGGGCCAATGCCCTGCGCACGGGACTCGCGCTCGAAGCGCTGCTGGTCACGCGCAGCGAGGCCGGCATGACGCTGTTTCGCGCCCAGGGGACGGTGCATGAACCGGCCGTGGCGCGCGAAGTGTTCGACGTTTCGGGCGCCGGCGACACGGTGATCGCGACGCTCGCCGTGATGCTCGCGCACGGCGCCGATTGGCCGCAGGCGATTCATGTAGCCAACATTGCGGCAGGCATCGTCGTCGGCAAGCTGGGGACGGCCGTAGTGACTCGTGCCGAGCTCGACGCGGCACTGAACTGAGGATTCTTCATGTATACCATCGTCACCGGCGCGGCCGGGTTTATTGGATCGAACATCGTCAAGGCGCTCAACGAACGCGGCGTGGACCAGATCATCGCCGTCGACAACCTGACGCGCGCCGACAAGTTCCGCAACCTCGTCGATTGCCAGATCGCCGATTACCTCGACAAGGATGAATTCCTCGCCCGGCTCGCCGCCGGTCGCTTCGACGGGGCGGTCGACGCCGTTTTCCACGAAGGCGCGTGTTCCGACACCATGGAAACCGACGGCCGCTACATGATGGAAAACAATTTCCGTTATTCGCTGGCGCTGCTCGACTGGTGCCAGGCCAGGGACGTGCAATTCCTCTACGCGTCGAGCGCGGCGACCTACGGCGGCGGCAACGAGTTCAAGGAAGACCGCGCCTGTGAAGCGCCGCTCAATGTGTACGGTTACTCGAAGTTCCTGTTCGACCAGATCGTCCGCCAGCGCCTGCCCGAGGCCTCGTCGCAAATCGTCGGCCTGCGCTATTTCAACGTCTATGGCCCGCGCGAGTCGCACAAGGGGCGCATGGCTTCGGTCGCTTTCCACCACTACAACCAGTTCCGCGCGGCGCGCCAGGTCAAGCTCTTCGAAGGCTGCGACGGCTATGCCAGCGGCGAGCAGAAACGCGATTTCGTCTATGTCGGCGACGTCGCCAAGGTCAATCTCTACTTCCTCGATCATCCGCGCAAGTCCGGCATTTTCAATCTCGGCACGGGCAGGGCGCAGAGCTTCAACGAGCTGGCCGTGGCCAACGTGAACGCCTGCCGGGCGCTCGCCGGCGAGCCCGCCTTGCCGCTCGCCGAACTGCTGCGCCAGGGCTTTGTCGAATACATCGCCTTTCCGGAGGCGCTCAAGGGCAAGTACCAGAGCTTTACCCAGGCCGATCTTTCCCGCTTGCGCGCCGAGGGCTACGACGAAGCGTTCGCGAGCGTCGAGGAAGGCGTCGCGAACTATGTCAAATGGTTGAGCGCTCATGCCTAAGACGCTCGAAGACTATGTCGGCGGCACGCCGCTGGTGCGCCTCAAGCGCTTGCCGGGTGCCGAGATCGACGCGCGCGGCAACGTCATCCTGGCCAAGCTCGAGGGCAACAATCCGGCCGGGTCGGTCAAGGACAGGCCGGCGCTGTCGATGGTCCGGCGCGCCGAAGAGCGCGGCGACATCAAGCCCGGCGACACGCTGATCGAAGCGACTTCCGGCAATACCGGCATCGCGCTGGCGATGGCCGCGGCGATGGGCGGCTACCGCATGATCCTGGTCATGCCGGAGAACCAGAGCGTCGAGCGCCGGCAGACGATGCGCGCCTTCGGCGCCGAGCTGGTTTTGACTCCGAAGGACGGCGGCATGGAACTCGCGCGCGACGTCGCCGAGAAAATGCGCGCCGAAGGCCGCGGCATCATCCTCGACCAGTTCGCCAACCCGGACAATCCGCTCGCGCATTACGAAGGCACCGGCCCCGAAATCTGGCGCGAGACGCAGGGCCGGATCACGCATTTCGTCAGCAGCATGGGAACGACCGGCACGATCATGGGCGTATCGCGCTATCTCAAGGAGCAGAATCCGGCCGTGTGCATCATCGGCTGCGAGCCCGCGCCGGGGTCGCAAATCGCCGGCATCCGCAAGTGGCCGCAAGCCTATCTGCCGAAGATCTTCGAACCGGCGCGCGTCGATCGCGTCGAACCCGTGGCCCAGGGCGACGCCGAGGAAATGACCCGGCGCCTGGCCCGCGAAGAAGGAATTTTCGCCGGCATCTCCTCCGGCGGCGCGCTGGTCGTTGCGCTGCGCGTGGCGCGCGAAGTCGAGAACGCGACCATCGTCAGCATCGTCTGCGATCGCGGCGACCGCTACCTGTCGACCGGCGTTTTCCCGGCTTGAAACCAATTAACCACAACGAACACAACGGGCACAACGAAATTCATTGAGTGAAAGACTTGAGCGTATTGGCGCCGAGGCGCCGTCAGCATATTCTATTTTGAGGTTCTCGTTGTGTTCGTTGTGCCCGTTGTGGTGAAACGCTTTTTTCAAATCATTCTATGAACCCCGTCCTCGTTTTCGATATTGAAACCATTCCCGACGTCGACGGATTGCGCCGCCTGCACGACCTCGATCCGGCGCTGTCGGACGCCGAGGTCGCCGAGCTGGCTTTCCAGCAGCGCCGGGCGCAGAGCGGCAACGATTTCCTGCCGCTGCACCTGCAGCGCGTCGCGGTCATTTCCTGCGCGCTGCGCGCCGGCAAGGATTTGCGCGTCTGGTCGCTGGCCGAGCCCGAGCAGAGCGAAGGCGAAATCATTCAGCGCTTCTTCGACGGCGTCGAAAAATTCACGCCACAAATCGTTTCCTGGAATGGCGGCGGTTTCGACCTGCCGGTGCTGCATTATCGCGGCCTGATCCACGGCGTCGTCGCGCCGCGCTACTGGGACCTCGGTGACGGCGATTACGGCGACAGCCGCGAGTTCAAGTACAACAACTACATCAGCCGCTACCACACGCGCCATCTCGATCTGATGGACCTGCTCGCCATGTACCAGCCGCGCGCCAGCGCGCCGCTCGACGCGCTGGCCAAGCTGATCGGTTTTCCGGGCAAGCTTGGCATGGACGGCAGCAAGGTCTGGGAAGCGTGGCAGGCCGGCAAGATCGCCGAGATCCGCGACTACTGCGAAACCGACGTGATGAACACCTACCTCGTTGCGCTGCGCTTCCGGCTGATGCGCGGCGAACTCTCGCGCGACGAGTACGCCGCCGAAATC
This sequence comes from uncultured beta proteobacterium, assembly GCA_903917505.1. Next base: position 4,396 of record CAIXAY010000088.1, read on the forward strand.
GCTTTCGTGCGCAGCGAACTCGAAAAGCTCGGCAAGCCGCACTGGCAGGAATTTCTCGCCGCCTGGGGCAAATGACAGCCGCCGGCTTGCGGCCTGTATAACGTTTATAGTTACGCCTATGACACTCAAGATCGCCATTGCCCAAATCAACGCCACGGTCGGCGATTTCGCCGGCAACGCGGCGCGTATCGTCGATTTCGCGCAGCGCGCCAAGGCGCTCGGCGCCGATCTGCTGCTCACGCCCGAACTCGTGCTCTGCGGTTACCCGCCCGAAGACCTGCTCTTGCGCGAGGATTTCTACGCCGCCTGTGAACAGGAACTCGATTCTCTGGCCGCCAAGATGCAGGGCATCGCCGTCCTGGTCGGCCACCCGATGGCCAGGGACGGCTGCTGCTTCAACGCGGCGACGCTGCTCGAGGGCGGCCGGCGCGTCGCCACCTATTGCAAGCAGCGCCTGCCCAACGAGGAAGTCTTCGACGAGGAGCGCTATTTCGAATCGGCCGCCACGCCCTGCGTCGTGACGATCAAGGGTGTGCGCTGCGGCATCAACATCTGCGCCGATGTCTGGGAAGCCGGCTCGGCCGACCTGGCGCGCGACGCCGGCGCGCAGGTGCTGCTGGTGCTCAACGCCTCGCCCTACCACATCGGCAAGCAGCAGCTGCGCGCCGAGATACTGCGCGCGCGCATCGCCGCCACCGGTTTGCCGATGATTTATGCCAACATGGTCGGCGGGCAGGATGAACTCGTCTTTGACGGCGGCTCGTTCATGCTCGATGCGCGCGGCGAGCTGCTTTTCCAGATGGCGAAATTCGAGGAAGCGCTGGGCGTCGTCGATTTCGTTGACGGGCAGCCGCAGCGCGGGATCATCGTTCCCGAGCAGGCGGTCGAGGCCGAGGTGTACCGGGCGCTGGTCGTCGGCGTGCGCGACTACCTCGGCAAGAACGGTTTCCCCGGCGCGATCATCGGCCTGTCGGGCGGCATCGATTCGGCGCTGACCCTGTGCGTCGCCGTCGATGCGCTCGGTGCCGACAAGGTGCGCGCGGTGATGATGCCTTCGCCCTATACGGCCGACATCAGCCTCGCCGATTCGCGCGAGATGGTGCGCCTCCTGGGCGTGCGCTACGATGAAATCAATATCGGTCCGGCTATGCAGACCTTCGCCGGCCTGCTGGAAAAGGAATTCGCCGGCCTGCCGGCCGACACCACCGAAGAGAACCTGCAGGCGCGCATTCGCGGCATGATCCTGATGGCGCTCTCGAACAAGAGCGGCAGGTTGGTGCTGACCACCGGCAACAAGTCGGAAATGGCCGTCGGCTACTGCACCCTCTACGGCGACATGGCCGGCGGTTTCGCGGTGATCAAGGACATCGTCAAGACGCTGGTCTATCGCATCGCGCGCTGGCGCAACACCGTCTCCTACGCGATCCCCGAGCGCATCATCACGCGCCCGCCGTCGGCCGAACTCAAGCCCGGCCAGACCGACCAGGACAGCCTGCCGCCTTACGAGGTGCTCGACGCCATCGTCGAAGCCTATATGGAGAACGACCAATCGCCGCGCCAGATCATCGCCAAGGGTTACGCCGAGGCCGACGTGCGCCGCGTCGTGCACCTGCTCAAGATCAGCGAGTACAAGCGCCGCCAGTCGCCGGTCGGAATTCGCGTGACGCAGCGCGGTTTCGGCAAGGACTGGCGCTTTCCGATCACCAATCGCTATCGCGATCCATACTGAGCGGCAATTTCTGGTACGATCTGACTAGTCATTTCGGGAGGCAGCGGCAATGAAGAAAATCGAAGCGGTGATCAAACCTTTCAAACTCGACGAAGTTCGCGAGGCTCTGTCGGAAATCGGCGTCTCCGGCCTGACGGTCACCGAGGTCAAGGGTTTCGGCCGGCAGAAAGGCCACACCGAGTTGTATCGCGGCGCCGAGTACGTCGTCGATTTCCTGCCCAAGGTCAAGATCGAGGTCGTCGTTGCCGACAACGAGGTCGACAACGCGATCGACGC
>CAIXAY010000089.1 GCA_903917505.1 uncultured beta proteobacterium
CGAAGCCGTGCGTCTTGCTCATGATGTTCTCGAGGCCGACGAAAGCGCCGCCGCAGATGAACAGGACGTTGGTGGTGTTGATGTACTTGCCGTTCTGCAGCTTGACCGGCGAGCCTTCCATGATCTTCAGCAGGGCGTGCTGGACGCTTTCGCCCGAGGTTGCCCGCGTCTCGGTCTTCGAGGCTTTGAGCTTGTCGATTTCGTCGATGAAAACGATGCCGAACTGGGCTTTCTCGATGTCGCCGTCAGCCTTGTCGACCAGGCGCTGCAGAACGGCTTCGATCTCTTCATTGACGTACTTGGTCTGCGCCAGCGAAGTCGCGTCGGCGCTGACGAAGGGCACGTCGAGCAGGCGCGAAAGCGTATCGCAAAGCAGTGTCTTCCCGGTTCCCGACGAGCCGATCAGCAGCACGTTGCTCTTGGCGATGTTGCCGTCGTTCTGCAGCGAATTGGAGATCTTCCGGTAGTGCGAATAGACGGCGACCGCCACGACTTTCTTGGCTTCGTCCTGGCCGATCACATACTGGTCGAGAAAGTTTACGATGACGCTCGGCGTGGTTTCTTTGGTCAGCAAGGTCAATTCCCTCCATCGACAGGAAGTCCATCAAGGCAACGCAAGCGCTATGTTATTCCGAATCGGCGCCGCATGGCGGGCGCATGCGGTGGCGATGTTGCGTGAAGGCGCGCGAAATTGCGCGAAGTTGCGTTATGCTTCGCGGTTTCCGAGTCTTTTTGTCACAATAATCGTGCGGAGGGCCTGATGATATTCGAATGGTGGCACTGGGTCGTGCTGGGCTTGTGCCTGGCCATGGCTGAACTCGCCGTCCCGGCTTTCTTCATCGTCTGGTTCGGCATCGGCGCCATCGCCGTCGGCATCGTCCTGCTGGCCATGCCGGACCTGTCCGTGGCCGCGCAAGTCCTGCTTTGGGCAGGGCTGTCGACCCTGCTCGTCGTCTTCTGGTTCCGCTATCTCAAGCCGCGTACGGTCAGCGCCGTCGGCACTTCGGCCGCGCACGTGCGCGGCGAGGTCGGCGTGCTGGTCAGCGATCTGTGCCCGGATACGCGCGGACACGTGCGCTTCCAGAAACCGGTGCTCGGCTCCGACGTCTGGGAGTGCTACGCGCTCACCCCGATCAAGGCCGGCGAGCGCGTGCGCATCGTCGCCGTCGAAGGCAGTTATATCAAAGTGGAGGAAGCAAAATGATCGGCATCGGCATGACCGTCACTTCAGTCGTATTTCTGGCCTTCGTCCTGGTCACCGTGGCCAAGGGCGTGCGCATCATTCCGCAGGGCGAGGAATGGATCGTCCAGCGCCTCGGCAAGTACAGCCAGACCCTGCTGCCCGGCCTGCGCTTCATCATCCCCTATATCGACACCGACGATTACAAGCTGACCTCCAAGGACATCATCCTCGACGTCCAGGAGCAGGAGGTGATCACCCGCGACAACGCGGTGATCGTGGTCAACGCCATCGCCTTCATCAAGATCACCGACCCGGTGAAAGCGGTGTACGGCGTGCAGAATTACTCCGAAGCGATCCGCAACATGATCATGACGACGCTGCGCTCCATCGTCGGCGAGATGGAACTCGACCACGCGCTGTCGCAGCGCGACATGATCAAGGCCAGGCTCAAGGCCGGCGTCGCCGACGAAGCGATGGACTGGGGCCTGACCGTGAAATCGGTCGAAATCCAGGACATCAAGCCCTCGCAGTCGATGCAGCGGGCGATGGAACTGCAGGCCGCCGCCGAGCGCGAGCGCAAGGCCATGGTGACGCGCGCCGAAGGCGAGAAGCAGGCGATGATCCTCACCGCCGAAGCGCGCCTCGAATCCGCGAAACGCGACGCCGAAGCGCAGATCATGCTGGCCGACGCCTCCTCGCAGGCGATCACCAAGGTCACCGGCGCCTTCGGCGAGAACGAACTGCCGATGCTCTACCTGCTCGGCGAGAAATACATCAACAGCATGGCCAAGATGGCCGAGTCGCCGAACGCCAAGATGGTGCTGCTGCCGGCCGACCTGCAGAGCACGCTGCGCGGCCTGTTCCAGCGCGTCGCCAAGCCCTGAAGCACGACTGCGCACATCAGGAAAGATGCATGCCGGACAGAAAACACCTGGCGCGCGGCTATCTCGCCGCTGCCGCAACGCTGGTCATGTGGTCCGGCTTTTCACTGATGTCGCGGCTCGGCGGCAAGAGCGTGCTGACGCCTTACGACATCTTCGCGCTGCGCCTGATCGTCGCCTCGCTGGTCCTGCTGCCGTTCATCGGCAGCATGCCGGCGCGCTTCTGGTACGACGGCAGGCTATGGGTCCTGACCTTCCTCTGCAGCCTGATTTACTGCCCGCTGGCCTATGCCGGCTTCAAGTTCGCGCCGGCTTCGCACGGCGCCATCCTGCTCAGCGGCCTGCAACCGTTCCTGGTCAGCATCGTCGCCTGGCTGATCGCCCGCACACGACCGAACCGGATGCGTAGCGTCGGCCTGGCCTGCATCGCCATCGGCATCGTTTGCGCCGCCATGCCTTATTTCACCGACTGGTCGGGAGATTCCGTTCTCGGTGACCTGCTGATTCTGGGGAGTTCGATCTCCTGGTCTTTCTACGCGGTGTGCGCGGCGCGCTGGGGCTATTCGGCATGGACGCTGACGCGCGCCGTGGCTTTCTTTTCGGCGGCGGTCTACTTGCCGATTTACCTGTTGTGGCTGCCCAAGGAACTGGCGGCCGCGCCGCTCACGATGATCATCGTGCAAGGCATCTTTCAAGGCCTCGTGGCGACTATACTGGCGATGTTTAGTTACCTTAAAGCCATTGCCCTGCTGGGCGCCGAACGGACGACGGCATTCCTCGCGCTGGTGCCCATCGTCGTCGGCGTCCTTGCCATTCCCCTGCTCGATGAACCGCTCAGCACCGCTCTGGCAACCGGCATCGTTTTCGTCTCGCTCGGCTCTTACATCGCATCACGTTACGGAACCACCCCTCTGAGGAGCAAATCATGAACAATTTCACTTTCCACAATCCGACCCGCATCCTCTTCGGCCAGGGCCGCATCGCCGACCTCGCGCGCGAGATTCCGGCCACGGCGCGCGTGCTGATCACCTACGGCGGCGGCAGTATCGTCAAGACCGGCACGCTGGCCGAAGTCAAGGCGGCCTTGAAGGGCTATACGCTGTTCGAATTTGCCGGCATCGAACCCAACCCGACTTACGAGACGCTGATGCGTGCCGTCGAACTCGCGCGCGCCGAACGCATCGACTTCCTGCTCGCCGTCGGCGGCGGTTCGGTGATCGACGGCACCAAGTTCATTGCCGCGGCGATTCCGTTCGCCGGCGAGCCCTGGGACATCCTTGCCAAGCGCGCCAAGATCACCAGCGCCGTCGCTTTCGGCAGCGTGCTCACCCTGCCGGCCACCGGCTCGGAAATGAACAACGGCGCGGTGATCACCAAGCGTTCGACGAACGACAAGCTGGCCTTTTCGAATTCTCGCCTGTTCCCGCGCTTCTCGGTGCTCGACCCGACCAAGACCTTCACCCTGCCGCCGCGCCAGGTCGCCAATGGCATCGTCGATGCCTTCGTGCACATCACCGAGCAATACCTCACCTACCCGGCCGACGCCAAGGTCCAGGACCGCATCGCCGAGGGCCTGCTGCTGACCTTGATCGAGGAAGGGCCGCGCGCGCTCAGCGAACCGGACAACTACGCGGTGCGCGCCAATATCATGTGGACCGCGACGATGGCACTGAACGGGCTGATCGGCGCCGGCGTGCCGAACGACTGGGCGACGCACATGCTCGGCCACGAACTCACCGCGCTGCACGGCCTCGACCACGCGCAAACGCTGGCGGTCGTGCTGCCGGCGATGCTGCAGGTGCGGCGCGCCGAAAAGCGCGACAAGCTGCTGCAATACGCCGAGCGCGTCTGGGGGCTGCGCGACGGCGACGCGGAAGCGCGCATCGATCAGGCCATCGCCCGCACGCAGTTGTTCTTCGAAGCGCTGCAGGTGCCGACGCGCCTCTCCGGCTACGGCATCGGCAAGGACGCGATTCCGGCCCTGCTCGCCCAGCTCGAACGGCACGGCATGACGGCGCTCGGCGAGCACCAGAATTTAGGCATCGCCGGCTCGCGCCAGGTTTATGAACTCGCCGCCTGAAACGGGCGTGCCTAGCCCGAGGCCAGAACATTTCGAGGCCCATGGCACGGCGCACCGGCTGCACGCGCCGGCGGGCCGGCAATGAGCTACGAGCAACACCTCGACGAGGTGGCCACCCTGCTCACCGAGATTTACACCCTGAGCGAAGCGGCGGCGATTGAAACAGTCATGCGCGCCCAGGCCGACGACTATTTCAGCGCGCACGACGACGATCCGTCGCTGTGCACGCAGGATCGCGCCGAACTCGATGCCCGCGCCGTCTTCAGGCAGTACAAGCCGCCGCGCGCGCCGCGCGGCACGGCCTGACCGCCCGGCGCTCAATCCAGCGGCGGAACTTTCGCCAGCAGCGCCTGCAGCGCCGCGTCATCGAGCGCGGCGACCAGCAGGAGTCCGGCGCGCACCAGCTGGCTTTTCTTCACGCCTGTGCCGCGCTCCGACAAGCGCTTCTTGAGCACGGCCAGTTGCTCATACTCGACCTCGGGCAGCGTGAAGCGCTCGCGCACCAGCGCGGTTTTCCTGAGCTTCTTCTCGAGCGGCCGCGAGAATGCCTTGGACAGCCGCTGGCGCTTGCCGGCGGCGGTTTTCCTGGCTTCCGGCGCGGCGGCCACCGGCTTGCGCGCCGTGGCGGCATCGCGCTTGCTCTCCGGCACCGGCTTCTTCGCCGCGGCGCCGCGCGCGGCCGCTGGCCGCTTCGCGGCAACGCTTGGCGGCTTGGCCGCAACGGCGGCGGGAGCAATCGGCTTCTTGTTGGCACTTGCCATGACATTCTCCTCAATGGACGTTCTGCTCGTGCGCGGTTCTCACGCCGCGCCGAAACTCCGGCATGCACGAAGCGCGCCGGCCGCGGTCGCCACAAGCGCGATCGCGCAGAGCTTTCATTCTAACCGATTGCTTATGCGAATATGCTGAATGCGCCCTTGCCTTGCCGTGTCCGCCCCCATATAGTGGTAGAAAGGAGTCTCCTGCCATGAGCATCAACTTGCGCCCCGCCGCGGTTGCCGCGATGTTCTATCCGGAATCCGCCGTCGTCCTCGCGCGCCAAGTCGCGCAAATGCTGGCCGCAGCGCCACAGTTCTTACCGCAGCGCCCGAAAGCGATCATTGTTCCGCACGCCGGCTATATTTACTCAGGACCTGTTGCGGCGAGCATTTACGCCCCGTTGGCGGCCCTACGCGCTACGGTGCGGCGCGTGGTGCTGCTCGGCCCGACACACCGCGTGGCAATCGCCGGCCTGGCCATTCCGTCCGCCAGCGCTTTCGCCACGCCGCTTGGCAACGTGCCGGTCGACCAGGAAGCGCTCGCCGCGCTGAACGACCTGCCGCAGGTGGTCGTCGACGATGCCGCGCACGCCGACGAACATTCGCTCGAAGTGCAGCTGCCCTTCCTGCAGACCGTCTTCGGCGAGTTCTCGCTGCTCCCGTTCGCCGTCGGCCAGGCCTCGCCGGAAGAAATCGCCGAGGTGCTCGGGCGCTTGTGGGGCGGCGACGAAACCCTGGTCGTCGTCAGCTCCGACCTGTCACACTATCTGGCCTACGACGCAGCGCGGCAAACGGACGCGCAGACGGCACAGCGCATCGTCGATCTCGATCCGGCCCTGCAACACGGGCAAGCCTGCGGCGCCACACCGATCAATGGCCTGCTGCTCGCTGCGCGCCGGCACGGCTTGCGGGCGCAACTCCTGGATCTGCGCAATTCCGGCGATACGGCCGGCGACAAGACACGCGTCGTCGGTTACGGCGCGTTCGCCTTTTACCCGGTAGACGACCATGCCCATTGATCCGCTCGGTTTCGCCCTGTTGACCATCGCGCGCAACGCCATCGAGCGGCATTTCGGGCTCGAGCAGCGCACGGTCACGCCACATCCGGAGTTGTCGCACCCGGCGGCGACTTTCGTCACGCTGACACAGAACGGGCAATTGCGCGGCTGCATCGGCAGCCTCGAAGCCTACCGCCCGCTGGCCAGCGATGTCGCCGAGAACGCCCTGTCGGCGGCCTTTCGCGACACGCGCTTTCCGGCGCTCGAGCGCGATGAACTCTCGCGCACGCGCGTCGAAGTCTCGCTGCTCGAAAAACCGGAAGCGATGCATTTCAGCGACGAAGCCGACGCGCTCGCGCGCTTGCGGCCCGGCATCGATGGCCTTATCCTGACGCACGGCGATAGACGCGCGACCTTCCTGCCGCAGGTCTGGGAATCGCTGCCCGACCCGCGGCGCTTCATGGCGCAGCTCAAACTCAAGGCGGGACTCGCGGCCGACTTCTGGGACGCGGACATCCGGCTCGCCCGCTATGGAGTGCAGAAATGGAAAGAGACGTAAAGACCCCGGAATCGGCCCATCCGGGGCGCTGGTGGCATCGCCTGCCCAGCGCCGAAGGGAAAACCGAACGTATCCGGTGCGATCTCTGTCCGCGCGATTGCAAGCTGCACGAAGGCC
>CAIXAY010000090.1 GCA_903917505.1 uncultured beta proteobacterium
CATGTTCCTTGGGTTTCTGATCGCGCCGTTTGTTGTCGGGTATCAGGCCGGCGGGGAGACGGTCGAACACTTCATCGATCGCGTGGCGACGAACGCCAAAGCCAGGGCGAGGAAATGAGCCCGCGCGGTCACGTCAACCTGACGACCAAGCTCGCGGCGACGTTGCTGTGTCTGCGCGATGGCGATCAGATGCCGCTCATCCCGTACGAGCACGCCAAGCTGATGTCGGCCGCGCAGATCGTTTCGCTGTTCCAATTCGACCACGGCATCCTGCACACGCACGACGGTCCCGACGAACCGTGGAACCTGACGCCCCGCATGATCATCCCGCACCGGATCAAGACGGCAACCGTCGATGTCCCGGTGGCCGCGAAGGTCAAGCACCTCACCACTGCGCAGGAGGAATTCCAGCGCAGGATTTTGGCGAAAACCTACGGCGGAATGCCCGAGCGCAAAAGCCGGTGGCCTTCGCGCAGTATGAGAAGGAGAAAGTCGTGAGCATTGAACTCGTCGCCCACCTGTATCGCTTCCGCGACTGGCAGGAGCGCACGTTCGGTCCGTCACAAGGGACGGCCGGCGTTATCGATCATCTCAAGAAGGAAATCGCCGAGGTCGAGGCCGCGCCCACCGATCTCGAGGAATGGATCGACATTGCGTCGCTCGCCTTCGCGGGTGCCCTGCGCGCCGGCTACACGCCCGAGCAGGTCGCGGACATGGTCGGCTTCAAGCAGGCGAAGAACGAATGCCGCAAGTGGCCCGACTGGCGCACGCGCGAGCGCGGCAAGGCCGTGGAGCACGTCCGCACCGCGCTGCTGGAGCAGATGATGGACTGTTACCAGTTCGGCACCGTCCCGAGCGACGAAGGTGCGTCATGAAGGACGAAGCAACCCGGCTCGCGGAAATCAACACCGCGCTCGCGGCGCTCGCGGGGAAGCGCGCCAAGCTGTTCGATAAAGCCAGGACGATCCTACTCGGCAAGCGGGCGCAGCGCCGCGCGGGCGACCCGACCTATGAAATCACGTTCGTCGGAATGAACCCCGAGGGACGCATCATCATCAACGGTGTGCGCTTGCAGAAGGGCAAGCGCGGCAACCGCGAATTCTACATCGGCGAGGCGAAGGTCGCTCGGATATGGAGCGCAACATGAGCGATGCACGCAACCCCATCGCGCTTGAGGCCGATGTCGAACGGCTGCGCCAGGACGTGCAGGACCGCGACCGTCTGTTGTGGATCATCGTCAAGGCGCTCGGTGGTGTCCACATCAACCGCCACATGATGCGGCAATACCCCGGCGACGACCTCGCCGAGCTTTCGAGCACGACCTATTGCGACGAAGCGCGCGACCTGCGGGCGAAGATCAGGGAGTGACCATGTCGACTGCCCTCTCCGCATCACGCCCCGTTCCCAGGCGCGGCCTGTCCCGCGACGAGGCGGCGATGTATGTCGGCGTCGGCACAAGCAAGCTCGACGAGATGGTGGCGGACGGACGCATGCCGAAACCCATCCAGATCGACGGCCGGCGGGTGTGGGACATCCGCCAACTTGATATGGCATTTGACGCGCTTTCAGGCGACAGTACCGCCTGCAAGCAAAAGAGTTCGTGGGATGACTTCCGTTAGGCTCAAGCACATCGACAGCTTCGTGGATCGCCTCGGCAAGGCGCGCCACTACTTCCGGCAGCCGGGGAGCAA
>CAIXAY010000091.1 GCA_903917505.1 uncultured beta proteobacterium
CGCCGGCCGCCACCGCCTGGGTACCCTCGGCCAGGATCAGCAGGGGTCGCGCCAGGCGTTCGGCGAGAAAGAAGGCCAGCGCAATCGCTGCGAACAAAGCCAGCAGAAGCGCCAACGTCAGCGTCAGCGTGTAGATCCGCTTCAAACCCACGCGTCCGAGCTGGAGCTCCTGATAATCCCGGTGCGCCGCCTCGACGCTTTCCGCGCTCCTGGCAATCGATGCCGGCACCGCCTGCGTCAATTGCAGAATCCGCGGATCGAGATTGAGCCCACTGCTGGCAACAGGCGCCAGGGCACGCACCATCAGGCCGCCGCCTTCGCTGTCGCCGATCAGCGCCAGCCCGCGCCCGCCGCGCGCAATGCGCAGCTGACTGGGCGCCGGAACCGAGGGCATCAGGCTCCCCATCTCTGCCGAACTGCTGCCCAGCACCTTGCCGGACAGCGTCAGCAAAGTCGCGGTCTGGGCACCGGCCTGCTCGCGCAGGCGGTTCAGCCGGCTCGGGCTGACGAAGGCATCGTCGCCCAGATCGAGCGCCGCATCGCGGGCCTTGGCCAGCAACTCGGCCTGCAAGGTATCGAGCACGCTGCGCCCGAGGTTGAGGCCGCCTTCCAGCGCCGCATCGACGCGCACATCGAACCAGGAATCGATGCTCTTCACCGCGAACTGCATCGAAACGCCATACACCAGTGCGCCGGGCAGCACCGCCATCAATGACAACATCAGCAGCAGGCGCGATTTCAGGCGCGAGCCGAACACGCCGTTCCTGAAATCGCAGCGCAGGCGCCGCAACTGGAGGCCGACCAGCACCAGCAGCGCGACGGCGGCGATGCCATTGATCGCCAGCAGCCAGGGATAGTTCGCCGCAAACAGCGCCGTATTGGCGGAAGCCGAGGCCAGCAGGAAGAGCAGGATGGCGCCGAGCGCGGCGACCACCGCAAGGGCAATCCTCATGGCGCCACCGCGGGAGCGACGAATTGCCAGCGCAGCACCTTGGCATCCACCTGCAGGTCGCGATCCATGATCGCATCGACCTGGAACGGCTTCGGCAGCTGGCTGCGGTCGAGCGCCAGGCGCACGGCCGCCTCGTAGTGTTCCCCGTTCTTGAGGGCGTCGCGGTCGAGCACCGGCAGCGCCGCAATGCGGCCGACCACGCGCAGCGCTTCCTGCAGGCTGCCGAAGTTCTGGTGCAGGTTGCCGGTGGTCAGCCGGTATTGGCGCGTCAGGCTGCTGTAGGCCAGGCGGTAGGCCAGGCTGCGCGTGGTGACATGTTCATTGACCCAGTACTTGCGGCTGCGCACCAGCACGAACTCGAGATTGAAGTAGAGCGGGACACCGCGCGCCACGGCATCCTCCAGCCGGTTGCCGAGATCGAGCTTGAATTCGGCGGAAAGCGTGTAGCCGTCTTCGCCGGGGGTCAGCGCCGCGCGCTGCGGCTCGATGCTACCGGCCTGGACGGCGCCGGCCACCAGCGCCAGCGCCAATACCAGCGCCGGCAATGCAGCCTCAATCCTTTTGCAGCAGCGCGTAATAAAAGCCGTCATGTTCGGCATCGGGTAAATGTTGCGGTTGTGC
>CAIXAY010000092.1 GCA_903917505.1 uncultured beta proteobacterium
CGTGCAGGAAAGCGGTGCGCTCGAGGCCGACCTCGATGAAAGCCGATTGCATGCCGGGCAGGATGCGCACCACGCGGCCGACGTAGATGTTGCCGACTAGGCCGCGGCTGGCGGTGCGCTCGATGTGCAGCTCCTGCACGGCGCCCTGATACATCACGGCGACCCGCGTCTCCTGCGGGGTAAAGTTGATCAGGATATCTTCGGACATGGGCGGGCAATCCGGCAATTGCAGGTTAAAATTCGATTCACTGCATTCTACCCTTTCCCGCCGCTCAAGCCCCATGTCTGCTGCATCCGCCCTGATTCGACCCGAATTGCTCGCACCCGCCGGCTCGCCGGCCATGATGCGAACAGCATACTCCTTCGGGGCCGACGCCGTCTACGCCGGACAGCCGCGTTACAGCCTGCGCGTCCGCAAGAATGAATTCGGGAAGCTCGAAACCCTGGCCGGCGCGATCGCCGAGGCGCACGCCGGCGGCAAGCGCTTCTACGTCGTCAGCAACGTGCTGCCGCACAACGCCAAGGTAAAGAGCTACCGCGCCGACATGGCACCGGTCATCGCCCTCAAGCCCGACGCGCTGATCATGGCCGACCCCGGACTGATCGCCCTGGTGCGCGAGACCTGGCCGGAAATGCCCGTGCATCTGTCGGTGCAGGCCAATACCTTGAACTTTGCCGCGGTGCGTTTCTGGCAGCAGCTTGGCGTTGCGCGCATCATCCTCTCGCGCGAACTGTCGCTCGCCGAGATCGCCGAGATCCGCCAGGAGTGCCCGGACATCGAGCTCGAAGTCTTCGTGCATGGCGCGCTGTGCATCGCCTATTCGGGCCGCTGCCTGCTCTCGGGCTACTTCAACCATCGCGACGCCAACCAGGGAACGTGCACCAACTCCTGCCGCTGGGAATACAAGCTCAAGGCCGCCGACACCGAAAGCGGCGCGTGGCAGCTCGAGGAGCAAGAGCGCCCGGGCGAACTGATGCCGATCGAGGAAGACGAACACGGCACTTACATCATGAATTCGAAGGACTTGCGCGCCGTCGAGCACGTGCAGCGCCTGGTCGAGATCGGCGTCGACTCGCTGAAGATCGAGGGCCGCACCAAGTCGGCCTATTACGTGGCGCGTACCGCGCAGGTCTATCGCCGCGGCATCGACGATGCGCGTGCCGGCCGGCCTTTCGACGCGCGCCTGCTCGGCGAACTCGATGGCCTGGCCAATCGCGGCTATACGGACGGTTTCCTGGAGCGCCATCACGAGCACGAGATGCAGAACTATTTGCGCGGCCATTCCGAATCCGGCCGCAGCCTTTACGTCGGCGACGTCGTCGCCTGGAACGCGGCGCGCGGACTCGCCGAAATCGATGTCAAGAACCGCTTTGCGGTCGGCGACCGCATCGAGGTCATTCACCCGAGCGGCAATTTCGAACTGACCCTCGCGCGCATCGAGAGCACCGACGGCGCCGCGCTCGAGGTCGCCCCGGGCAACGGCCATCGCGTCTGGATCGCGCTGCCCGGCGAGTTGCCGGGCGCGATGCTGGCGCGATTCATTTAGAGGCATTAACCACAACGAGCACAACGAAATCAAGAGAACAAGAATTTTTCGAGCTTGCCGGCGGGGTCGATTCAGCGAGGTTCGATAAAGTATTCGTTGTGCCCGTTGTGCCCGTTGTGGTTAATTAATCTACTTCAGTAGTGTCCCAACGTTATTCGAACAGAATCAGTTGGTTGGGATTTTCCAGCGGATTCTCGGCAAGTGGTGCGCGTGCAAGCAGTTGATCCAACGGGGTTCTCTCGAACATTGTGAGGCTCAAGATTTGTAGGATTTCGTAGAGTGAGGCGGAGAGATTTAGCCGCTTCTTGAGGATGGTGACGAGAACGTAGACGGACACGGCAATCCAGATTTGGGACTTGACCGCATTCTCCGAAGTGCCGAAGAAAGCTTTGATACGCAGATGCTGCTTGATCCACTTGAAGAACAATTCGATCTGCCAACGGCAGCGATAGAGATCGGCGATGGTTCGTGCCGGCAGGTCGGTGTTGTTGGTCAGAAAGACGAGCGTCTTCCCTTCGTCGTCTTTGATCCGGATTCGACGCAGTGGTGTGGGATAGCCCTTGAGCGAGTAAAACCCGGTGAGCGTTCCGATCTGATTGCAGAGGATCCCGCCGGCTCGATCCGATTGCATCGAATAGCGACGTTTGAAGCGCAGATTCGACTTGGCGCGGATGACGAAAAAGCGGCCGACCTGATGCAATCGATGCAGTTGCTCGAAGTCGATGTAACCCCGATCCATGACGTAGAAGGCACCGGGTTCGGGCACCAGCATGTCGAAGATATTGACCTCGTGCCACTTGCCGTCGCTGATGTGAATGAAACTCGGAATGTTGCCGCGCAGGTCGAGCAGCGTATGCATCTTCACCGCCGCCTTGGTCGTTCGAAACGGCGCCCACGGGAAGACCGACAGGCACAAGTCGATGGTCGTGGCATCCAGGGCATAGACCGTATTGGACAGATCGACGCCGAACGGCTCGTTCGCATAAAGCTTGCGAGCAATACTGATCAGACTTTGTGCGAAGTCGGCGTAGATGCGCCAGTCGCGAACCGCATTGGCATTGGCCAGGGTGTTCCTTGCTACCGGGCTGCGGAATCCCATGTGATAGAGCTTGGCGACCTGGCTGCGAAGGCAGGCTTCGATATCGCGCAGACTTTCCCGATAGGTCAGTTGCGCAAAGGTCATGCACAGATAGTGATCGAGACACGTGAAGTGCTTGATCTTGTGCTCCCCATCGTAGCGAGCAACGCAGCGACGAAAGGTGGTCAGTGGCAGATGCGCCATGACCTGCGCAAAGACAAGTTTGCCTGTGTTCATTGCCAACGCCCGCGGTCCGGTTGGAAGAGCCGGAAATGCTACAGGCGATGTTCAAATCGAGACCAGCTCCAAACACGGAATATCCTCTATCCTTCAACTTGTTACACGAACCCGGCGTGAGAACGTTGGGACACTACTGAATCTACTTAACTACTAAATTGCCAATGGCAGCGCACCTCTTCGTCGATATTTCATCGCACGGTTTCGGCCATCTGGCGCAGGTTGCGCCGGTGCTCAACGAACTCGCCTTACGCATGCCCGGGCTGCGCCTGACAGTGCGCAGCGGCCTGCCGCCCGGCAAGCTGCACGCTCGGATCGCCGGCGACTTTGCCCACCTGCCGGGGCGCAGCGACTTCGGCTTTGTCATGCGCGACGCGCTGCGCATCGACGCCGCGGCCAGCGCGGCGGCCTATCGCGCGCAGCACGCCGACTGGCCGCGGGCGGTCGCCGGCGAGCGCCTATTGCTCGGCGAGGTGCGGCCAGATCTGGTGCTCACCGACGTGGCCTACCTGCCGCTCGCTGCGGCAGCGCAGCTCGGCATCCCGTCGCTCTCGATGTGCTCGCTCAACTGGGCCGATATCTTCGCCTATTATTTCGGCGGCGAAGCCTGGGCCGGCAAGATTCACGCCGAGATGCTCGCCGCCTACCGCAGTGCCGGATGCTTCTTGCGCCTGACGCCCGGCATGGCCATGCCCGACCTGCCGCGCTTGCACGCCATCGCGCCGGTCGCCGCGCTCGGCAAGGACTGCCGCGCGGCGCTGCGCGCGCAGCTGGCCTGCGCGCCTGACGAGGGGCTGGTGCTGATCGCTTTCGGCGGCATCGAGCAGGAACTGCCGGTCGAGCACTGGCCGCAGGACCCGGGCCTGCGCTGGCTGGTTCCCGCGAGCTGGGGCGTGGCGCGCGCCGACATGACGGCGATCGAGACGATCGCGCTGCCCTTTACCGATCTCCTGCGCAGCGTCGATGCCGTGCTCACCAAGCCGGGCTATGGCACCTTCGCCGAAGCGGCTTGCAACGGCACGCCGGTGCTCTATCTGCCGCGCAGCGACGGCTGGCCCGAGCAGGACGATCTGATCGCCTGGCTGAAGCAGCATGCGCGCTGCGCCGGAATAGAAGCGGGCGCACTGCTCGGCGCGCAACTGCCGGCGCTGCTCGCCGCGCTGTGGCGGCAAAGCGCGCCGCCGACGCCGCGCCCGGCCGGCGCCGTCGAAGCCGCGGCGCTGCTTGCCGAACGCCTCACTTGCCGGAATTGAGCAGGCCGGATTTCAACTCGAGCAGGTCGAGCGCGGCGAATTTCTGCAGCTTGCCGTCCCTGATCTGGCCGTCGAGGTGAATGACGCAGGTTTCGGCGGAGCGGCGGATGACCGTCGCCTTGATCAGGTAGTGCCGCTCGGCCTCGGCCAGCTCGGTTTCGACGATCACCGCGTCGCCGCGTTGCAGCAGGGGCATCGCCGTGCCGCGCTCGCGCACGCGCATGCGCAACTCGCCCTCGGAGATATCGACGATGGTGCACAGCGCCGAGAATTTTCCCTGCGGCGAAAACATCTTGACCGGGGCAAGGAGCTTGGTGCGGTTCTGCTTGCGTTGATCGCTGACCGAGAGAGTCGTCAGATCGGGAGTCAGCAGGATCATGTTGGCGTGCGCGTACGGGCCGTCGGGCAGATCGACCTGCTTGGTCACCTCGGTGTCTATCGTCGAAACGCCCCGGCCGCCGGCGTTCGAGATCAGCGAGATGCAGTTGCCCTGCTTGAACTGCCGGCCGCGGCCGATCAGCGCGCGGCGCTGATAGTCGAGCTTCACTTCGAGGTCGGAGGTATCCGGGACGAGCAACTGAAACAGCCTGAGCTTGGAGACATGCGTGCGCGTGCCCGATTCGTTGCTCAGGAAGGCGGTCGGAAAGCCCTCGGCGTCGCGCTCGATGGCTTCGCTCGAATAGACGAAATTGCCGTTCACGCAATAGGCGACGATCAGCGTGTCGAGAACGATCTCCTGCTTGAACTCGGGGTAATAGCGCAGCTTCTTGCCGATCGGAAAGAAATCGATCAGCGTCTTGATTTTCGGCAACTCGATCTTCATCAGCGGGAAACGCCCCAATGCCGGTTCCTCGCCGCTCGCCGGACCGCTGGACTTGCCAAAGAATGATTTCAGCATTTTCCGCCTCGGCGCATTGAAAATTCCGCCGATCGTCGCGCAGCAAGGCCAGTGAAAACTGCCGGGGGGATAAGGACGTGCTTCATGCCGCCAACTCTACCGGAAAACGCGCGCTTATGCCAAACGATCGGTGATATCACCGGCCGGTGCAAAGCGCCGACGCGAACGGCGCCGGCGGGAACGGCGAAGCGCTTTCACGCCGGCCTTACAGCGCATAGCCGAAGCGCTTGAGCAGCACGCCGGTCTCGAACAGCGGCAAGCCCATGACGCCGGTGTAGCTGCCCGCCAGATGTTCGACGAAAAAAGCGGCGCGGCCCTGGATGCCATAGGCGCCGGCCTTGTCGAGCGGATCGCCGCTGGCCACGTAACGGCGGATTTCCCCTTCGTCGAGCGCGCCGAAACGCACCTCGCTGACCGACAAAGCCGTTTCGACGCGCCCGTCGAAAGCCACGGCGACGGCGGTGAGCACGCGGTGGCTGTGGCCCGAGAGGGCGCGCAGAATGCGCTCCGCGTCGCCGGCGCCCTGCGGTTTGCCGATGATTTCGCCAGCGAATTCGAGCGCCGTGTCGGCGGCCAGCACCGGTTGCGGCAGCAAGTTTCTCCAGCCGACGATGCGCCAGCCGTGCTCGGCCTTGGCGTGCGCCAGGCGCTCGACGTAGGCCGTCGGCGACTCCTGCGCCTGCGGCGTCTCGTCGACTTCCTTGTCGTCGCGCGGCGGATTGCGAAAGACGATGCTGTCGAACTGGATGCCGACCTGGGTCAGGAGCTCGCGCCGGCGCGGGCTGCGCGAGGCGAGATGAATGCGCGTATTGCGAATGCCGAGCATCAGCCCTCCCGGTGGTACGGATGGTTTTTCAGCACGCTGACCGCGCGATACAGCTGTTCGCAAAGGATCAGGCGGGCCATGGCGTGCGGCAAGGTCAGGCTGGACAGGCGCAAGCGCGCGTCGGCTTCGCGCTTCAGGTCCTCGGCGATGCCGTCGGCGCTGCCGATGATGAAGGCCGTGTCACCGCCCTCGCGCATCCAGTCTTCGAGACAATGCGCGAATTTCGCCGTCGTCAGGTCGGCGCCGAGCTCGTCGAGCACGACGACGCGGCGGTAGCCTTGCAGGGCGGCTTGCAGGCGAATCTTTTCGGCGGCCAGCAATTGCTCGCGCGTCTTCGAGCCGCGCGGTTCGGGCTTGATTTCGATCAACGCCAGCGGCAGTTCGCGCGGCATGCGTTTGACATACTCGGCGCAGCCATCGGCCACCCAGACGGGGAGTTTGTGCCCGACAGCGAGTATGCCGAGTTTCATGGGAATGAATTGAAAATGAAAAGCGATTAACCACAACGGGCACAACGAGCACAACGAGCACAACGAAATCCATAGATAAAAAACTCTTCCGCTCGCCGGCGGGCCGCTCGGACAAAGCTTATCGAAAAAGCGTTCGTTGTGCCCGTTGTGCTCGTTGTGGTTATATTATGCAGACGCCGACACAGCCTTGCGCGCTCGCGCCGGGCCCTTGCTGCCCCACAGCTCTTCGAGGTTGTAATAGCTGCGGATCGCCGGCTGCATGACGTGGACGACGATGTCGCCGAGATCGACGAGCACCCATTCGCCGTTTTCCTCGCCCTCGGTGGACAGGATCGTCACGCCCGCTTCGCGTACCTTGTCCTGTACGTTGCGCGCCAAGGATTTGACCTGGCGGTTCGAATCGCCGCAGGCGATGACGATGCGTTCGAACAGGGAGCTGAGCTTGGCGGTATTGATGACTTCGATGTCGCGGCCCTTGATGTCTTCGAGGGCGCTGACGACGAGTTTTTCCAGCTGGGGTAGTTTCATCGGGCGATCAGGTCTCCGGGTAAAGGTGGTTCTTGTTGATATAAGCGATGACTGCGTCGGGCATCAGGTAACGCGCACTGCAACGCTTCGACAGCAGCGCACGGATCTTGGTTGCCGAGATATCGAGCGGGGTCATGGCGAAAGCCGCGATGCGGCCGGCCGGTGCTGCGGCGAGCGCCGACGAATCCTGGCAGGCCCGTTCGCGATAGCACGTGGCCAGCGCTGCCGGCAGCTTGGCCGGATCGAGCGGAAAGCCCGGACGGTGCGCGACGCCGATATGCGCGAGATCGAACAGCGCCTCCCAGCGATGCCAGACGGCCAGGTTGGCGAAAGCGTCGGCGCCGACCAGCAGGACCAGCGGCTGCCGCGCGCCGCAGGCCGCACGCAGGCGCTCTAGCGTCGTCACCGTGTAGCTTGGCCGCGCGCGTCTGACCTCAGCTTCATCGACTTCGGCCGCATCGACTTCGAAGCGCGGGTTGCCGGCGATGGCCAGGCGCACCATCTCCAGGCGCTGTGCGGCGCTGGCCTGCGGCGCGCCGCGCAAGGCCGGCTGGCCGGCGGGAATCCAGCGCACGCGCGCGAGTCCCAGCGCATCGGCGGCTTCCTCGGCCAGGCGCAGGTGGCCGTAATGCAGCGGATCGAAAGTTCCACCGAAGACGCCGAGCGGCTGGCCGGCAGACGGATCAGGCATTGTCGTCGACCGTGACGAAAACATCGCGGTAGCTCACGTAAAAACTGGCATACAGCGTCGGCAGGAGAAAGAGAACGGCCAGTGCGGTCAGCA
>CAIXAY010000093.1 GCA_903917505.1 uncultured beta proteobacterium
CTCTATGCCCTGCGCATTGCCGAGCATGGTCGGCACGACGACCAGAGTTCGCGCTGGCGGCGGGATGCCGTCGGAAAAATCCATTCTCGGCAAGGCATGCGGAATCACCAGCAGGGTCGCGAGCCAGTTCACCAGGGCCACGGCCAGCTGACTCGAGGCCAGCAGCGCAAGAATGCCGATCAAGGCTAGCAGCGAGTATCTTGCACCCGTCCCCAGCCAGCCGGGCGCTGCGGTCAGAATCCCGGCAAATGGCCAACTGAGGCTGACCTGTCCGACCAAGCTCGCGGCGCAGAGCAACGCAATCAGGAAGATCGGCCCGAGGTAAAGGGGAACGCGAAAACGGGCCGCGCTGCGGCGCAAGGTTTGCGGCCCAGTCAGGCGGATCCCGGCCGCGCGCTCGAGTTCCGGCAGGCCCTTGTCGATCAGATAGAAGCCGACGTGCCGCGTGCGGTCATGCAGGTCCGTGCCCGCGCCGGACTGCGCGAGAGCGACCGCCTGACGCGCCACTTCGCCTTCGCTCAGGCGGCCTCGCTTGGCGATCGCCTCGGTGGCATGGCGGTAGCGATCGCGCGTCGCAAAATCCATGTGGCCATAGACGCCGCCCGGGTCCTCGAGCAATGTCTGCTCGACGATACTCATCGTTTCGACGAACTCGCGCCAGTCCATCGCCCCCAAGAGCCGCAGGCTGCCGATGCTGTTGCTGATCGAGACCTGATCGGCGGCCTGCTGCTGGTTCTCGATCTGGATCAACTGCTCGATGGTCATGCCCGAGTCGGAGAGCTGCTGCTCGATCCAGGTCAAGGGCAAAGCCAGGGCCGGCCCCCTGCCCTGCAGGCGGCGCGCGAACTCGGCGACGAAGGCGCCGACCATCGGCGGATTCGAACGCGCCATGTCGGCGATGACCAGAATCAGGTTCTTCGGATTCTTTTCGACGGTATGCGATATCTGGTCGGCCCAGGAATCGGCGAGGTTGCGCTCCAGCCGGCCGGCGGCGATGCGCACGCCGACACGCCGCAGATTTTCGATAATCGCCAGCCGCAGCATGATCGGTGTCGCCCACAATTCACCCAGCTTGAGCGGCGAGACGGTCTGATAGGCGGCAATGAAGCGGCTGAGGACGGCCGCATCGACGCGACCGTCGCCATGCGAAATGATCTCCAGCGCAATGTCGTACACACGCGGACGCCCGGCCGACGGCCCTGGCTGCGCGCCTTCCAGGCGCGGCAGTTCGCGGCTGTAGCCCTTGGGCAGGTGCCGCTTGGCCGTGCGGATCTGCTCCTCGATCAGATAGAAGTTGTCGAGCAGCCATTCGCCTGCCGGCGTGATCCGGCGATTTTCATTGACCGCCGCGGTCAGCAGATTGCACACGCCGAGCAGAGCGCTCTCATTCGCCGCGAGGCGCGTCAGCAGCTGGTCCGGCGCGCGCCCGCTGGCCAGCCGGTGCGAGGCGGCAAGCGCCTTGCCATGCAGCTCCATCTGGTCGGCGCTGAACAACTCGGCGCGCAGCGGAGCTTCTTCATCGACGCCAGGGCGCGGCAAGCCGCTGCCATGAAGCTGCCTTTTCAGGTGCTGCACATAGCCGGCGAATCGGGTGTTTGGGTTCAATTGAGGAGTGCCTTTACAGGGGATGAGTTTGATGGCGCCGCATGCTCAGCACCGTCGGCTCACCGATGCAATTCACTCGAAGCCCTTGAGATCATTGCCGAGTCTTCAATCCATAGACCGGGCGATTACAAGTGCGGTTCCACTATAGTCCGGTGCCGGACAATAGGAGTCGATCGAAAGAATAAAAATCACCCGATCTATGGGCCAAAATGAAATTACTTCTCGCTTCGGCCGGCAATTCTGCGAGAATTCCCGGCAGCGCTTCGCCCCCGTCAAGCACGGCAGAGCGTCTGCAATCAACCTATAAGCGTCCGC
>CAIXAY010000094.1 GCA_903917505.1 uncultured beta proteobacterium
ATTCGCCGGCCGAAGCGCAGGAACCGTAGAGCGTGATTTGCCGGCTGACCACGCTCACCAGCGGCAACTCGACCTTGGGCGAGAAATTGCCGACCAGGCCGACCTTGCCGCCCTTGCGCACCGCGTTGATCGCGAGGTTGACGGTCGGCGTGAGCCCCACCACTTCGAAGGCCGCGTCGGCGCCGCGCCCGTGCGTCAGCTTCTTGACCTGCTCGACCGTATCGTCGCCGGATTTCAACGCGTAATCGGCGCCGAACGAGAGCGCCATGTCGAGGCGCGATTGCTCGAGGTCGATCGCGATGATCGTGCCGTAGCCCTTGAGCCGCAAGGCCTGGATGACGAACAGGCCGATCATGCCAGCGCCGACGACGACGGCGCTGTCGTTGATTTCGTTGGGGACCAGATTGGCGACGTGGAAAGCGACCGAGACCGGCTCGGTCATCGCCGCTTTCTCGAAGCTCAGGCTGTCGGGCAGGCGATAAAGGATGGACTCCGGCACCGCCACGTACTCGGCGAACGCGCCGTGCTGGCGATACTCGCCGCAGGAAACGCCGAGCACCTTGCGGTAGTCGCTGAGGTTGAAAGTGCCTTTCTGCGAATAGAAATCCTGCCGCGTCACGACCGTCGAATCGAAGGTCACGCGGTCGCCAACTTTCCAGTCAGTGATCCCGCTGCCGACGCGCTCGATCACGCCGGCCGCTTCGTGGCCCATGATGATCGGCGGAATCCGGCGGCCGGTGCTGCCGTCCATGCCATGCACGTCGCTGCCGCAGATGCCGCAGGCCTTGACCCGGATCAGCACGTCCTGCGCGCCGATTTCCGGCACCGGGACATCTTCGTAGGAAAACTTGTTGTACTCCTGGAGAACGAGCGCTTTCATTGCCTATTTCCTCACTATTGAATGCAGCTGCAAATGATACGGCGTCAATCTGTAAAAAAACGTCGTCCCGGCGAAAGCGACCGAAGGAAGTGCAGAGCCCGGGACCCGGTTTGTGCATCACGATTCTGGATTCCGGCTTTCGCCGGAATGACGATGCTACGTTCAGACGCCGCATGACGATTCCAACGAATTCCTGCAACTCAACGCTGCACGCGCGCCGAGCCGCCCTGGGCGAGGGCGCGGACTTCCTCGAGCGTGGCCATGGTCACGTCGCCGGGGAAGGTCGTCAGCAGGGCGCCATGCGCCCAGCCGAGCTTGAGCGCCTGTTCGGGCGTCTCGCCGGCCAGCAGGCCGTAGAAGAAGCCGGCGGCGAAACCGTCGCCGCCGCCGATGCGGTCGTAGACATCAAGTTCGGCGGTCGGGGCGGCGTAGGTCTTGCCGTTGACCCAGGTCACCGCGCTCCAACTGTGGCGGTTCGTCGAATGCACATCGCGCAGCGTGGTGGCGACGACCTTGATCTGCGGATGCTTCTTGATCACGCTGTCGATCATGCCGAAGAAAGCGGAGGGGTCGAGCTTGGACTTGGCGGCCATTTCGGGGCCGGGGATGCCGAGGCCTTTCTGCAGATCCTCTTCGTTGCCGACCAGCACGTCGACGTATTTCATGATGCGGTCGAGCACGGCCACGGCGCGCTCTTCGCCGCCGGCGATGTTCCACAGCTTGGCGCGGTAGTTGAGGTCGAGCGAAATGATGGCGCCGGCGGCCTTGGCCGCCTGCATGCCTTCGACGATGACGTCGGGCGTGGTCTGCGAGAGCGCGGCGAAGATGCCGCCGCTGTGGAACCAGCGCACGCCGCCGGCGAAAATCGTCTTCCAGTCGAAGTCGCCGGCTTTGAGCAGCCCGGCGGCCTCGTTCGAACGGTTGTAGAAGACCACCGGCGGGCGCACGCCCTGGCCGCGGTCGCTGAATACCGTCGCCATGTTCGGGCCGTTCACGCCGTTATGCTTGAAGTGCTTGTAGAAAGGCTTGACGCCCATGGCCTGCACGGCGCCGGCGATCAACTCGCCGACCGGATAATCGGCCATGGCGCTGACGATCCCGGTCTTCAGGCCGAAGCACTTGGCGAGATTGGCCGCGCAGTTGAATTCGCCGCCGCTGATATGGATCTGGCATTCGGTGGCGTTGCGGAAGGGGACGACACCGGTGTCGAGGCGGTGTATCAAGGCGCCGAGCGAGACGAAGTCGAGCGCGCCATCGGGAAGAATATTCAGTCCGGTACTCATTTTTTCCTCAGCTAGTTAAGTGACACACAGTCGATTGCAATGCAACCAAGATCAACGCAGAACTAACGCAAAATCAGATTATCACGGTGCACGATTTCCGGCTCGTCGACATAGCCGAGGATCTCTTCGATCTCCCGGCTGGCGTGGCGGGCGATGCGGCGCGCATCGCTGCTGCCGTAGTTGATCAGGCCGCGCGCCACCTCGACGCCCGCCGACGACAGGCAGGCCACGGCGGCGCCGCGCTCGAATTCGCCCTGCACGTCGACGACGCCGATCGGCAGCAGGCTCTTGCCCTCGCCGAGCGCCTTGATCGCGCCGGCGTCGAGGATCAGCTTGCCGTGCAGCTGCAGGTGGTCGGCGAGCCATTGCTTGCGCGCGTTGAGCGGCTGCGTTTCGGAGATCAGCAGGGTGCCGACGGCTTCGCCGCGCGCCAGGCGCGGCATGACCTCGGGCTCGCGGCCGCTGGCGATGACCGTATGCGTGCCGCTGCTGGCGGCGCGCTTGGCGGCGATGATCTTGGTGATCATGCCGCCCTTGCCGTATTGCGTTCCCGAACCGCCGGCCATGGCCTCGAGCGCCGGGTCGCCGGCGCGCGCCTGCGTGATCAGCGTCGCGTCGGCATGCTGGCGCGGGTCAGCGGTGAACAGGCCGGCCTGGTCGGTGAGGATGATCAGGGCGTCGGCGTCCACGAGGTTAGCGACCAGCGCGCCCAGCGTGTCGTTGTCGCCGAACTTGATTTCGTCGGTGATCACCGTGTCGTTCTCGTTGATGATCGGCACGACGCCGAGCGTGAGCAGGGTCGTCAGCGTCGAGCGGGCGTTGAGGTAGCGCTTGCGATCGGCCAGATCGTCGTGCGTCAGCAGGACCTGCGCGGTATGCAAGCCGTGGTTCGCGAAGGCGCTTTCGTAGGCATGCACGAGACCCATTTGCCCGACTGCGGCGCAGGCCTGCAGTTCATGCACCGCGCTCGGCCGCTTGCTCCAGCCCAGGCGCTGCATGCCGCAGGCGATGGCGCCCGAGGAGACGAGCAGCACTTCGCGCTGGTCCTGGCGCAGCGCCGCGATCTGCCGCGCCCATTCGTCGATGGCGGCGAGGTCGAGGCCCGCGCCGTTGTTGGTCAGGAGGGCGGAGCCGACTTTGACGACGAGCCGCCTGGCTTGCGCGATGCGGGAACTGGCCATGATTACGCTTCGTCTTGTGAATCTTCGGGAAAGAATGCGTCGCTCGCAGTATCCGCCTTTGGCGTCGGCGGCGCCAGCGTCTCCAGCGCTTCCTGCAGTTTGTAAACGAGCGGTTTGCAGCCTTCGCCCTTGATCGCGCTGATCTTGAAGTACGGGGAATCGGTCGCGCCGTACGCCTCGAGGAAATCGGCGACGCGCTGCTCGCGCTCGTCCGCGGGGATCAGGTCGAGCTTGTTGAGCACCAGCCAGCGCGGTTTCGCCGCGAGTTCCGGATCGTATTTTTCCAGCTCGTTCACGATCGCGCGGGCGTCATGCACCGGGTCTGCCTCGGGATCGGGCGGCGCCAGATCGACGATGTGCAGCAGCACGCGGGTGCGCGCCAGGTGCTTGAGAAAACGGATGCCGAGCCCGGCGCCTTCGGCCGCGCCTTCGATCAGGCCGGGCACGTCGGCGATGACGAAACTCTTGTTCTCGCTGACGCGAACGACGCCGAGGTTGGGGTGCATCGTCGTGAAGGGGTAGTCGGCGACTTTCGGCCGGGCCGCCGAAACGGCGCGGATGAAGGTGCTCTTGCCGGCATTCGGCAGGCCGAGCAGGCCGACGTCGGCCAGCACGCGCAGTTCGAGCCGCAGATCGCGCTCTTCGCCGGGTTCGCCCTTGGTGCTCTGGCGCGGCGCGCGATTGACGCTGGACTTGAAATGAATGTTGCCCAGTCCGCCGCGGCCGCCCCTGGCGAGCAGGACCTTCTTCTCGTCGACGTCGAGGTCGGCGACGATCTCGTTGCTGTTCACGTCGGCGATCACCGTGCCGACCGGAACGTGCAGGGTGATGTCGCTGCCGCCCTTGCCGTAGCAATCGCTGGACGCGCCTTTTTCGCCGCGCTCGGCGAGGAATTTGCGCGTGTAGCGGAACTCGATCAGGGTGTTGAGATTGCGGTCGGCGACCACATAGACGTTGCCGCCGCGGCCGCCGTCGCCGCCGTCGGGCCCGCCCTCGGGCTCGTATTTCTCGCGCCGGAACGACGCCATGCCATTGCCGCCGTCGCCGCCGGCAACATAAATCTTGGCCTCGTCGATGAATTTCATGAAACCGTTTCTTTCGCGATTACGGGGGGTACAAAATAAAAAGCCCTACCGCAAGGGTAAGGCTTTTTTGCGCTACTGCAGTAGTACGTAAGTGCGTGGGCTCAAGCCGCCGGAACGATGCTGACCGTACGCCGGCGCCGCTCGCCCTTGATCTCGAACTGGACATGACCTTCGACCAGCGCGAACAGGGTGTGGTCCTTGCCCAGGCCGACATTGACGCCAGGATGGAACTCGGTGCCGCGCTGGCGAACGATGATGTTGCCGGCCAGAACCAGTTCGCCGCCGTAGCGTTTCACGCCAAGGCGCTGGGACTGCGAGTCGCGGCCGTTGCGGGAACTGCCGCCTGCTTTTTTATGTGCCATGAGTCAGTTTCCTTTCTTCAGGCCGAGATGCCGTCGATGCGGATTTCGGTGTAGTTTTGACGGTGGCCCTGATGCTTCTGGTAGTGCTTGCGCCTACGCATCTTGAAGATCGTAACCTTGTCGTGACGGCCTTGTGAAAGCACAGTTGCCTTGATCGATG
>CAIXAY010000095.1 GCA_903917505.1 uncultured beta proteobacterium
GGTCCAACCCAGCAGCGCGCGCTCGCGCTGGCCCATGCCATCCATCCGTAGTAGTCAGAAACCCAAAGTCCGAAAATAATGCAAACGCAGGCCCCAAAACGCTGGCACGCCTGTCGGTCGGAGGAACTTCAGGCTAGTGTCGGGCAAGGGTGTGGCGTCGCCGGACCCGTGCAGAAGAATCACGCCGACGGCGACAGCGGCGGGGTGCTCGACCATCGCACTTATATTTTCGTGCCGGGGTCAGGATTCGTCGTCCACGACCGGCGCTGGCCATGGCACCGCGGTCAGCCCGCAGGAAACTCCGGCCCAGGCCGCGATCCGGCGCACGGAAAAACGACCCGCGCCAGCAAGCCGCCGGCATCGGAATCGGCAAGGCTGACCTTGGCGCCGTGCCGCTCGGCGATCGTGCGCACGATCGACAGGCCGAGACCGCTGCCGACGATGCCGCCGTCATCGTCACCGCCGCGCCGGTAGAAGCGGTCGAAAACACGCTCGCGCTCGGCAGCGGGAATGCCCGGCCCGCTGTCGGCGACTTCGATGCTGGCCTGCCCGTCGCCGCGCCGGCACGCGACATCGACGCGACCGCCGGCGGGCGTATAGCGCAGGGCATTGCCCACAAGGTTGGACAGCAGAATGCGCAGGGCGTCGCGGTCGCCCGAAACCAGCGCGTCCGCATCGGCCTGCGTCACGCCGAGGTCGATGTTCCTGGCAGCGGCCAGCGGCGCCAGTTCGACGACGACACTGCGCGCCAGTTCGGCGAGCGCCACCGGCGCGTAGCGATAGTCGGCGGCGCCGGGTTCGTGGCGGGCCAGGGTCAGGAGTTGCTCGACCGCATGCGTGCTGCGCACGAGGCCGCTCTTCAACTCGGCCAGCGCCGCCGTCCGCTCGCTCGCCGAGGTCGCGCGCTCGACCAGTTGCAACTGCAGTTGCAGCGCCGTCAGCGGCGTGCGCAGTTCGTGCGCGGCGTCGGCGACGAAAGCGCGCTGCGCGGCCAGCGCGGCCTTGAGCCGGGCCAGCAGGTCGTTGAGCGACAGGGCCAGCGGCCTGACTTCTTCCGGCACCGCGCCGACGGCGAGCGGCGCCAGCGAATCGGGCGTGCGCGCTTGCACCGAGCGGGCAAGCTGCGCCAGCGGCCGCAGGCCGCGGCTGACCAGAAACCAGATCAGCAAAGCCAGCACCGGCAGCAGCACGAAGAAGGGCTTGAGCGTGCTCCACGCGGCGTCGGCGGCGAGCTGGTTGCGCACCCGCATCGGCTGCGCCACGGCGATCGTCAGGCCGTGGTACTGCAAGGCGAAGACACGCCAGTCGCCTTCGCTGCTCGCCGAGGTCGAATAGCCGAGACGCGTGAGCTCGGGGAGCGACTGGTGCGGCCGCGAGTAATAGACTCTCAGCCCGGAGAGATCCCAGACACGGATCACATAGTCGAGGCTCTCGTCGCTGGCCAGCGCCTCGGCAGGTCCCTGGAAAGTCTGGTCGCGCAGCGACAGGGCGATCTGCTGCAACTGGTAGTCGAACAGCGAACCGGCCTCGTCGCGCGCCGCCCGGTAAGTGGCCCAGCCACCGAGCAGCATCACGACGGTCATCGCGACCAGCAGGGCGAACAGCAGATGGCGGCGTATCGAATTCATGACTGCTGCGGCACGAGGTAGCCGACGCCGCGCACATTGCGTATCCATTCGGCGCCGAGCTTGCGGCGCAGGGAATGAATGTAGACTTCGACGGTATTGCTCTCGATTTCCTCTTCCCAGCCGTAGAGCTTGTCCTCGAGCTGGCTGCGCGACAGCGGCACGCCCGGCTGTTCGAGCAGGGCCTGCAGCAAGGCGAATTCGCGCGCGGACAGGTTGACCGGCGCGCCGCCCAGCAACACCTCGTGCGTCGCGGGATTCAAGCTCAGCGCGCCGTTCTCGATCAGCGGCGAGGCCCGGCCGGCGTGCCGGCGCAGCAAAGCGCGAACGCGCGCCGACAGTTCGTCGAGGTCGAAAGGCTTGACCAGATAATCGTCGGCGCCGGCGTCCAGCCCCTTGACGCGGTCGGCGACCGAATC
The DNA here is from genome assembly GCA_903917505.1 of uncultured beta proteobacterium. Next base: position 2,045 of record CAIXAY010000095.1, read on the forward strand.
GCGCGCCGTGATCACCAGCACCGGCATGGCCAGCCCCTTGCGGCGCAAACTGGCGAGCAGCTCGAGGCCGCTCTTCCTGGGCAAACCCAGGTCGAGCAGGATCATTTCGTGCACGCCATTGGCCAGCGCCAGCTCGGCCGCCGCGCCGTCGCGCACCCAGTCGACGGTGTAGCCTTCCTGGCGCAAGCCGTTCTGCACGCTGGCGCCGATCATCGCGTCATCTTCAACAAGCAGCAGGCGCATCCAATCTCCCGGCGATTACCCCGGCGCCTATGTTAACGGGATTTCCCCGCGCGTGCGCTAGCGGAAGAACTGCTCGAGCCTTTCGAAAACTTCGTGTTCGGCGCCGTGCCGGCGCACGGCCAGCACGTCTTCGAGTTTTTCGAGCTGCTTGATCATCTGCTCGAGCCGCGCGTCTTCATTGACCGAGAGCCAGATGCGGCTGGTCGCGCCACTGCCGACCGGCATGCACAGGATGCCTTCGACGTTGAAGGCGCGGCGCGAGAACAGGCCGACGACGTGCGACATCACGCCGGCATGGTTGTTCACGTCGATTTCAAGGACGGTGCTGCCGAGCACCTGTTTCTCGCGTTGGGTGATTGAATTCATTTTCAGCCTCCGATCATGTCTTTGTTCGATGCGCCCGGCGCGACCATGGGCAGGACCTGCTCGCCGGCGTCGATGCGCGCGTGGATCAGCACCGGGCCGCGCTGCGCGAGCGCCGCGCGCAGCGCCCCCTGCGGGTCGTCGGCGTGGTCGAGATCGATGGCTTTCCAGCCGAAGCCCTCGGCGATGCGCACGAAATCCGGTCCGACCGAATACTTGGACGCGAACACGCGCTCGCCGTAGAACAGCGTCTGCTGCTGGGTGACGAGGCCCAGCGAAGCGTTGTCCATCAGCACCACCTTGACATTGACATCGAGCTCGGCGGCCGTGGCGAGTTCCTGGATGTTCATCAGGATGCTGCCGTCGCCGGAAAAGCAGACCACCGTGCGCTGCGGTTCGGCGAGCGCCGCGCCGATCGCCGCCGGCAGGCCGAAACCCATGGTCCCGAGGCCGCCCGAAGTGAGCCACTGGCGCGGCCGGCGCAGCGGGTAGGTCTGCGCCACGAACATCTGGTGCTGGCCGACGTCGGTGGTGATCGTCGCCTCGTCGTCGAGGCAGTTCGCCACCGCGTCGATCAGCCCGTACGAGGTGCGCACATCGCCGAGGCCCGGCGTAAGCAGCGGCTGCGCCGCTTTCACTGCCGCCACGCGCGCCAGCCAGTCCGCGCGCAGGCTGGCCTTGACCTGCGGCAGCAGCGCTTCGAGAAAAGCCCGGACGTCGCCGCTGACACCGAGGTGGGCGGTCTTGACCTTGTCGAGCTCGGAGCGGTCGATGTCGATATGGATGACCTTGGCGTGCGGGCAGAAGGTCGCGACCTTGCCGGTGGCGCGGTCGTCGAAGCGCGCGCCGACCGCGATCAGGAGGTCGCATTCGTCGAGCAGCAGGTTGGTGTAGCGGGCGCCGTGCATGCCGAGCATGCCGAGCGAGAGCGGATGGTCGACCGGCAGCGTGCCGAGCCCCATCAGCGTCATCACGGTCGGCAGGCCCGCTTTTTCGGCGAGTTCGACGGCGAGCCCGGCGGCGCCGGAATGCACGACGCCGCCGCCGAGATAAAGAATCGGCTTGGCCGCGGCCGCTATCATCGCCGCGGCGCGCGCGACAAGCTCGGCGGCCGGCGCCGCGATGGCATCGCCGACGCCCGGCTCGGGCCAGGCGCCGACTTCGATGCGCTGGTTCTGCACGTCGCGCGGAATGTCGATCAGCACCGGGCCCGGACGCCCCGAAACGGCAAGGCGGAAGGCGCGCGGAATCACGTCGAGCAGTTCGCCGGCCGAGGCGACGAGGAAATTGTGCTTGGTGATCGGAATGCTCAAGCCATAGGTATCGACCTCCTGAAACGCGTCGGTGCCGATCATCGCGGTCGGCACCTGGCCGGTGATCGCGATCAGCGGGATCGAATCGAGCTTGGCGTCGGCGATCGCGGTCAGGAGATTGGTCGCGCCGGGGCCCGAGCACGACATGCAGATCGCCGGCTGGCCGCTGACCCGCGCCATGCCCTGGGCGATGAAACCGGCGCCCTGTTCGTGGCGCGCGAGGACGTGGCTGATCTGCGTCGATTGCGACAGGGCGTCGTAGACCGGCAGGATGGCGCCGCCGGGGATGCCGGTGACGATGCGCACGCCCTGCCTTTCGAGCAGGCGCACGACGATCTGCGCGCCGCTCAGGATTTCGGTTGTGTCGCTGGTCATGGTGCTCTCCTTCAAGGTGTTGCTGGGGTTGGCGGCCTGGCCGGCGGGGATAAAAAAACCCCCGCTCGGTCTGCACCGGCGGGGGTTTGGGAATCTGCTGTCGCTTCTTACTTTTCGACTTGCTTTCTTCCGGCCCTCGACGGCGCGATCGGTACGACGATGCGTACTACCGATACGACGGTTACGAGAGCGACCGTAATGGCGAACACGAGCGCGCTTATCGCTGGAGCGACAAACGTTGCGGAGGCGTGGACGTCAAGATAAGGCATGGTCGAAAGTTGAAGGAAGGTAAGGCGAAGCGCAATTAGAAACGACTCCGGCGAAAAAAACAAGCGCTAATTGATCGGCGGCCGGACGCATGGATTTCCCGCGCGGCCCGCCCGCGGCATTGAACGCAGCCCGACCAGGCACTGTCATATGGGCCGCTGCGATGGCGTCATAGCGCCGTTTCCGGGTTTTTCGAACGGCCAGGCGGGGCAATTTGACGGCGTGCAGCGCGCCAAACGCATATTCGACGATGTGGCCCCGGGCCCTCGCATCGTCCTTGAAAGGAGCAATCGCCATGGGTTTGCGACTGAAGTTCAACCTCGTGCTGCTGCTCGTTTTCGTCGCCGGGATGGCGGTCTCGGCCTACGTTTCGCACCGCCTGCTCGACCAGAACGCCAAGCAGGAGACGCTGCGCAACGCCGGCCTGATGATGGAGTCGGCGCTCTCGGTGCGCGGCTACACGGTCAAGCAGGTCAAGCCGCTGCTCGAGCCCAGCCTGGAGCAGACCTTTCTGCCGCAGACGGTGCCGGCCTATGCCGCCACCGAAATCTTCAACGCCCTGCGCGCGAAGTATCCGGACTTCACCTACAAGGAGGCGACGCTCAACCCGACCAATCCGCGCGACCGGGCGGTCGAATGGGAAAGCGACATCGTGCAGAAATTCCGTGCCGACAAGACGGCCAGGGAACTCGCCGGCGAACGCGAGACGCCGACCGGGCGCATGCTCTACCTGGCGCGGCCGATCACCATCACCCAGCCGGCCTGCCTCGCCTGCCACAGCATTCCGTCGGCGGCGCCGGCGTCGATGCTGCGGATCTACGGCGAGAACAACGGTTTCAGCTGGAAGCACCTCGAGACCATAGGCGCGCAGGTTGTCTCCGTGCCGATGTCGGTCCCGCTCGCCAGTGCGCAGAACACCTTCAGACCCTTCATGCTGTCGCTCGGCTGCATCTTCTTCGCCATTTTCATCGTCCTCAACCTGATGCTGTCGCTGTTGATCATCCGGCCGATCTCGCGCATGTCGGCGGCCGCCGATCGCATCTCGACCGGCGATTTCGAGATCCCGGAGTTCGCGGCGCGCAACCGCGACGAGATCGGCGTGCTGGCCAATTCCTTCAACCGCATGCGCCGCAGCCTGCAAAAAGCGATGAAGCTGATCGAGGCTTGAGCGAGCGCGCCCCATGCCCATCCCGGAACGCATCGGCAAGTACCTGATTCGCGGCGCGCTCGGCACGGGCGCGATGGGAAGCGTTTATGAAGGCTTCGACGCCAGCATCGAACGCCGCGTGGCGATCAAGACGATACTCGCCGAGCATCTGGCGGCGGCCCAGTCGCTCGGCGCGGTGGCGCGCTTCAAGCACGAGGCGCAGGCGGCCGGCCGGCTGCATCACCCGGCCATCGTCGGCGTCTATGAATACGGCGAAGACGACGAAATGGCCTTCATCGTCATGGAATACGTCGAGGGGCAATCGCTCGACAAGCTGATGCTCGAGCGCGGGCGCTTCGCCGCGATCGATATCTACGAGGTGATGAAACAGCTGCTCGCCGCGCTTGACCACGCGCATCGCAACGGCGTTGTGCACTGTGACATCAAACCGGCCAACGTCATGGTGCTGAAGGACATGAGGATCAAGCTCATGGATTTCGGCGTCGCCAGGATCGAGAACTCGACGCAGACGCAGGCCGGCGTCACCCGGGGCACGCCGACGCACATCGCCCCCGAGCAGTACAGCGGGCAGCCGACCGACGGCCGCGCCGACCTCTGGGCGGCCGGCGTGATCCTCTACGAACTGCTCACCGGCCGCGGGCCTTTCGTCGCCGAAACGCCGGCCGCCGTCATGCATCAGGTCATGAACCTGACGCCGCCGGCGCCATCGTCGCTGGCCGCAGGGCTGCCGCAAGCTTTCGATGCCTTGCTCGCGCGCGCGCTGGCCAAGAAGCCGGACCAGCGTTTTCAAAGTGCGCGCGAGTTCGCCGCGGCGCTCGTGTCGGCATTCGTCACCAGCAAGTCGCCCGCCGACGGGGGCGCGGCGAAATCCTCTGCCGCCGAGGCACCGAGCCACAAGGCGCACGCCGCGAAAGCCTGGTCATTGCCGCCGGACACGCTGGCGTCGATCGAGCGGGCGCTGAGCCGGGCCATCGGCCCGATCGCCCGGCATCTGGCGCACAAGAGCGCGCTGCGCGCTAGGGATGTGGAAGAATTCTACGCACTGCTCGCCGACAACGTTCCCGCCGGCGCTGAGCGCAACGAATTCATCGCGCATCTCGAGCGGCTGGACCGGGCCGGCGCAGCGCTGCCGCCAATGTTCGACAAACCGGTGGCGGGCTTCGACCCGGCGACCCTGGTCGCGGCCGAAATGCGCCTCGCGCAATACGTCGGCCCGCTCGCCGAAACGCTGATCATGCGTGCCGCACACACGTCGAGCGATGTCGGCGAACTCTACCGCCAGCTCGCCGAATACATCGACTCGCCGCAGGAGCGTGCCGCTTTCCTGAAAAGCATCCCCTAGCGCAGGAGCCGCACCGGCGGCCGCGCCTCAGGCCAGCGCCTTGTCCACCACCTCGAAGACATCGCGCGACAGGCCAGGCTGTTGCCTGAGCGCTGCGAGCGCCGCCCGCGCATGGCCCTGGCGCACGGCGTCGAAGCGCCGCCAGCGGTCGAAGCAGCGCGCGAGGCGCGCGGCGATTTGCGGATTAAGCGGGTCGAGCACGGCGATTTCGCCGGTGAGGAAGCGGTAGCCGCTGCCGTCGAGCGCGTGGAAGTGGCGATGATTGGCGCCGAAGCTGCGCAGCAGCGCATAGACCTTGTTCGGATTGCGCCGGTCGAAGGCCTCGTGCCGCGTCAGCGCCTCGACCCGCGCCAGCGTGCCGGGCAGGCGGCTTGTTGCCTGCACCGCCAGCCACTTGTCAATGGCCAGCGCCTCGCCGCGCCAGCGCGCGTAGAACGCGGCGAGCGCGGCCTCGCCGGCGTCATGCACGCCCGGCGCGTTGGCCAGGGCGGCCAGCGCCGAGAATTCGTCCGTCATATTGTCGGCGGCGGCGAATTGCGCTTGCGCGAGGGCGCGGTAGTCGCCCGAATCGAGCTCGTTGAGATAAGCGAGGCAGAGATTGCGCAGGCGCCGGCGCGCGACCTGCCCCGACTCGGGCTGGTAGGCGCCGGCCGGTGCCAGCCCCGCGTAGCGCCTGGCGAAATCGCCGGCCAGTCCGTTCGCCAGAAAGCGCGCGAGGCCGCTGCGCGCGGCGTGCAGCGCTTCTGGATCGACCACATCGAGTTGTTCGGCCAGCGTCGCTTCGCCGGGCAGGGTCAGCGCCTCGGCGATGAAAGCCGGATCGCCGGCGCCGAGCAGGACCTGGCGCGCGGCTTCGAGCACGCTCGCCGGCCATTGCACGGTTTCCGCCGCAGCGCTGCGCGCCGCCGCGAGGATGAGTTCGCCAAACAGGCGCTGTCCCGCTTCCCAGCGGTTGAAGGGATCGCTGTCGTGGGCCAGCAGATGCGCAAGTTCGGCTTCGCCATAAGCGAACTCGAGCACCACCGGCGCCGAGAAATTGCGCAGCAGCGAAGGCACCGGCGGCGCCGCGATGTTCTCGAAGACAAAAGTTTGCTGGGGTTCTGTCAATTGCAGCAAGCGCGTCGCGCCGGCGCCATCGCCGAGATCGAGATCGCGGCCGTCGGGGCCGAGCAGTCCGACGGCGACCGGAATCAGATAAGGGGACTTCGCGGTCTGTCCGGGCGAAGCGGCGCAGCGCTGGCTCAGCGTCAGGGTGTAGCGCCGGCAGCTCGCGTCGTAGCTGCCCTGCGCCATCACGGTCGGCGTTCCGGCCTGGCTGTACCAGGCCATGAAGGGCTTGAAGTCGAAGCCCGACGCGTCGCCCATCGCCGCGACGAAATCGTCGCAGGTCACCGCCTGCCCGTCGTGGCGCGCGAAATAAAGGTCCATGCCGCGCCGGAAAGCGTCCTTGCCGATCAGCGTATGGATCATGCGCACGACTTCGGCACCCTTTTCATAGACCGTCGCCGTGTAGAAATTATTGATTTCGAGATAGCTCGCCGGCCGCACCGGATGCGCCATCGGGCCGGCGTCCTCGGGGAACTGCGCGGCGCGCAGGCCGCGCACTTCGCGGATGCGGGCGGTCTCGCGGCTGTGCGTGTCGGCGCCGAACTGCTGGTCGCGGAAAACGGTCAGCCCTTCCTTGAGCGAGAGCTGGAACCAGTCGCGGCAGGTGACGCGATTGCCGGTCCAGTTGTGGAAATATTCGTGCGCGATGACCCGGTCGATGGCCTCGAAATCCGCGTCCGTCGCCAGATCGGCGCGCGCCAGGACGTACTTGGTGTTGAAGATGTTGAGGCCCTTGTTCTCCATCGCCCCCATGTTGAAATCGCCGACCGCGACGATCATGTAGTGGTCGAGATCGCATTCGAGGCCGAAGGTCTCCTCGTCCCAGCGCATCGCTTTCCTGAGCGCCGCCATGGCGTGCGCGCACTGGTCGAGCCGGCCCGGTTCGACGTAGATCGCGAGCTGCACGTCGCGGCCCGAAGCGGTGCGGTAGGTGTCGCGCAGCACGTCGAGCTTGCCGGCGACCAGCGCGAAGAGGTAACAGGGCTTCTTGAACGGATCTTCCCAGCGCGCGTAATGCCGGCCATCGGCCTCATCGCCGCTGCCGGCCGGGTTGCCGTTGGCCAGCAGGACCGGGAAAGCGGCCTTGTCGGCATGAATGGTGACGGTGTAGCGGGCCATCACGTCCGGGCGGTCGAGGAACCAGGTGATGCGCCGGAAACCCTGCGCTTCGCACTGCGTGAAGTAGCCGTCGCGGCTGCGATAGAGCCCCGACAGCTGGGTGTTGCGGTCGGGCTGGATGCGCACGCGCGTTTGCAGCGTAAAGCGGTCCGCCGGCGCGTTCACGGTCAGCCGGCGTTCGCCGACGCTGTAGGCATCGGCCGCGAGCGCCTGGTCGTCGATGGCCAACGAGAGGGTTTCGAGATGGTCGCCGTCGAGAACCAGCGGCGGCCGGCCGGCGACCGCCGCGTTGCGCACGCAAGCGAGCGTGGCGGTCACCACGGTCCCGTCCGACTGGATATCGACATCGAGGTGCACGGCGTCGACCAGCCAGGGCGGTGGCGTATAGTCGACGAGTCGGACAGGCAGGGCAGCAGGCATAAGCGTCTTGTTCCGCAGAAGGATCAGGCTCGATGATAAGGCAAAAGTCGAAAAGAGGCGTCGGCGCGCGGCCCGGCGATCCCGACCACGGCAGCGGCGAAACTTTCACCGCCGGACGCTGACAAAGCTCGTCCCTTGAGCATTTTCCGATAAATTAACCATAACGAGGATTCCACATGGCAAGCACAGTCACCCGCGCCGGCAGCCCGATCGAAGTCGCCGGCGATTTTCCGAAAAAAGGCGCCAGGGCGCCGGCCTTCTCGCTCGTCGACGCCGACCTCGCCGACCGGACGCTCGAGAGCTACGCCGGCAAACGCAAGGTCTTGAACATTTTTCCGAGCATCGATACGCCGACCTGCGCGATGTCGGTGCGCAAGTTCAACCAGCGCGCCAACGAGGCGGCCAACACCGTCGTGCTGTGCATTTCCGCCGACCTGCCGTTCGCGCAAAAGCGTTTCTGCGGGGCCGAGGGATTGACCAACGTCGTGACCCTGTCGACCCTGCGCGGCGGCGAATTCCTCAAGGACTACGGCGTCGCGCTGGCCAGCGGCGCCATGGCCGGCCTGGCGGCGCGCGCCGTCGTCGTTCTCGATGAAAACGACAAGGTGCTGCACAGCGAACTCGTTCCCGAAATCAAGAGCGAACCCGATTACGACGCGGCGCTCAAGGTCCTCGGCTGATTTTCGGCGGGCGGCGTTTCGCGCCCCGCCGCCCAGGCCCGATAGACGCGCAGCGCAACCTGCGCGTCGTTGGCGGCGTAAAGCAGCTGGCGCTCGGCGAGGCGCGTGCTGGCCCAGTTGCTGGTGCCGATCTTCTTCGATTTCTGCAGGCGCGCCGCGAAGAAATGCGCGACGGCGATTTTCGCGCCGACGGTGCCCGGATGTTCGGGGCTGCGCAGCACTTCGCCGAGATCGATGAAATGCTTGAGCTCGATGTCCAGCCGCGATTTCAACACGCTCAAATCGTTGCCGAGGCCGAAGCCGACCTTGAGCACGCGCGGCGATTCGAGAATGCTCTTCAACGCCGGCGACGCCGGCAGAAGTGGAATCTGGAAAAGGTAGACCCGCGTCTCGAGGGCGAGCTGAACGAGATGCGGGCCTGTCGATTGTTCGCCCTTGAGAAAAGTCGGCTTCGATTCGGTGTCGAAGCCGATCACGTCCGCCGCCAGCAGCGCGGCCAGCGCCTCTTCGGCCAGCGCCGGCGAATCGACCATGGTGATATCGGCGAGCGCGACGCCGGCGTAATCCGGGAGTTCGGCGGCGCGCAGCGTCGCCCGGTTGAGAATCACCGCGCCCAGGTCAGCGCTCCGCCATCCGGGCACTGAGCCAGATCCCGATCGCATCGATTTCCTCGGGGCAGACCGAATGCGGCATGTGATATTCAAGCCACTCGACGCGATAGCCGTGCTGCAACAGCAAGTCGCGCGCCGCGCGCCCCAGCCCGATCGAAAGCACCTGGTCTTCGCGGCCGTGCGCGGCGAAGACCGGAATCGCCTTGTTGATCTCGGTCGCCGCTTCGAGCAGGCGCGCCGGGCCGGGGATGTAGGTGGACAGCGCGATCACGCCGGCGAGTTTTTCGGGGTAGCAGAGCGCGGCCGTGTAGGCGATGGCCCCGCCCTGCGAAAAGCCGGCGAGAAAGATTCTGTCGCTGGCCATGCCGCGCTGATTTTCGCGCGCGATCAACCGGCCCACCGCGGCGACGGACGCGGCGATGCCCGCCTCATCCACCTGGCGGTTGTTGCTCTCCAGCGAGATGATGTCGTACCACGCGCGCATCTCGTAGCCGCCGTTGCAGGTCACCGGGATGACCGGCGCATGCGGAAAAAGGAAGCGGACGCCGGGCATGTCGTCGAGGCCCAGCTCCGGCACCACCGGGACGAAATCGGAGCCGTCGGCGCCGAGGCCGTGCAGCCAGATCACCGAGAACTCCGGATTGTCGCGGGTCTCGACTTCGATGGCGGGCAATAGATCGTGCATGGAATCTCCTGAATCAATGGATCGCGGCCTGTCAGTGTATTGGATACCGGCGCCTTGCACGAATTCTTGACAAGGCAAGACAGCTGTTCGGCGTTACACTCTCACCCTCGCGCGTTGCCGATTGACGCCTCGCTCCCCTTCCCCGCCGCCCCTTGCCGCAAGCCAGAAAGCCGATTCCATGCACCCTGTCCACGATACCGACGTCGTCCTGCTGATGGCCACGGCCCTGGCGGCGAAAAGGCGGCCGGCCGAACTCGTCGAACTCATCGCGGCCGCCGATCTGCTGACCGGCGCCATCCCATCCGAAGCGAAACTCGCCGATGCCTTTGCACGGCTCTCGGCCTGCGGCCTGATCTGCGCGGTGGCGGGCGCTTACACGCTGACGCCGGCGGCGGAGAAGATCATGACCGGCACGCGCCGAAAAGCCGATACCCCGGAATGCATCGTCAACATCAAGGAGAAGCTCGCCGCTTTCGAAGCGCCGACCGCATCGGAGACGATCACGCTCGGCACCGCGCAGATCGGCGCGGCTATTGTCGCGCACCGGGCGGCCGTCAACGCCCCGGGCAAGAACCTGCTTGTGCCCAAGCCGAAAGCCGCGGACGCCGAAAGCAGACCCGGGCAGCGCCAGCGCAAGCCCCTGGCCGCCCGCCGGCGCAAGGCATGAGCCTCGAACCCGCGGCAAGTACGGCGGGCGCATCGTTCGACACCTTGCCGCTGTCGCCGCGCGTCCTCGCCAACCTGCAGCAGCTCGGCTACCTGACGATGACACCGATCCAGGCCGCGAGCCTGCCGATCGCCCTCGCCGGCCACGACCTGATCGCCCAGGCCAAGACCGGCAGCGGCAAGACGGCGGCTTTCGCCCTGACGCTGCTGACCAATTTGAATCCGCGCCGCTTCGCCGTGCAGGCCATGGTGCTGTGCCCGACGCGCGAACTCGCCGACCAGGTGACGCAGGAAATCCGCCGCCTGGCGCGCAGCGAGGACAACATCAAGATCGTCGCGCTGTGCGGCGGCACGACGCTGCGCCCGCAAATCGCCAGCCTCGAACACGGCGCGCACGTCGTCGTCGGCACCCCGGGGCGCATCATGGATCACCTCGAGCGCGGCAGCCTCAAGCTCGACGCGCTGAACACGCTGGTGCTCGACGAAGCCGATCGCATGCTCGACATGGGTTTTTACGACGACATCGCCTGCATCGCCAAACGCTGCCCGGAGAAGCGCCAGACCCTGCTGTTCTCCGCGACCTACCCGGAGGGCATCGCCAGCCTGGCGCGCCTGTTCCTGCACGATGCGCAGGAAGTGAAGCTGCTCGAGCAGCACGCCGGCAGCAAGATACGCCAGCGCTTCTACAGCGTGAAACACGACGAGCGCCTGGCCGCCGTCCCCATCCTGCTCAAGCACTACCGCCCGGCCAGCACGCTCGCTTTCTGCAACACCAAGCAGCAATGCCGCGACCTGCTCGAGCTGCTGCAGGCGCAGGGCTTTCACGCGCTGACCCTGAACGGCGACCTCGAACAGCGCGAACGCGACCAGGTGCTGATCCAGTTCGCCAACCGCAGCTGCTCGGTGCTCGTCGCCACCGATGTCGCGGCGCGCGGCCTCGATATCGCGCAGCTCGAAGCGGTGATCAACGTCGATGTCACCCCCGACCCGGAAATCTACACCCATCGCATCGGCCGCACCGGCCGCGCCGACGAGGACGGCTGGGCGTTCAGCCTGTGCGCCCCGGCCGACAAGCGCCGCGTCGCGGCGATCGCCGCGATGACTGGCGGCGAGCCGGAGTGGCACAGCCTGGGAGACCTGCAGAACAGCGACGACACGCCGCTGCTGCCACCGATGGTCACGCTGCAGGTGCTCGGCGGGCGCAAGGAGAAAATCCGCGCCGGCGATATCCTCGGCGCGCTGACCGGCGAGGCCGGCGGCGATTTCAAATTCAGTCGCGAACAGGTTGGAAAAATCATCGTGACCGAGCAATCGACCTATATCGCCGTGGCCCGCGACCTGGCCGGCGCAGCGCTCGACAAGCTGTCGGCCGGCAAAGTCAAGGGCAGGAGCGTGAAGGTCCGCTTTCTCGAAGATTGACCACCGCCACGCGGCAAATGCTCTCGCCGCCACGCGCCTCCACCTTCACGCTTGCTTACAACTCGAGACAAAGCCTTACGCAAACGCGTCGGTCCGCCCTGCCCGCGCCGCGTTAAAGAAAGCGTAGTCTTACTGGAGTTGCTCATGAAAAAGATTGTTCTTCTCGTCATCGCCGTTCTTGCGCTCACCTCGCTCTCGGCCTGTGTGATTGCACCGCCCTATGCCTACCCCTACTACGGCGAATCGCACCGGCATTACTATCATGACGACGGCTGGGCACGGCGCTGGTAAGCGCTATCCGGTCGAGGCAAGCGCACCCGCTTCATCCCGGCTGGTGCGTTGCAACCCGAATCAGCGCTGCCGGATCCGCATGTGCGCGCGCGCATCCCTGACCCGCCGGCCGCTTCTGGCGCGGTTCTAAAAAGACAGCCAGACGACCTTTGGCCGGCGTACAATTGCCGGCGCTAGCCGCCCCAAACCGCTCCGAATGCTCTTGCAGGCGACCGCAACTCCGGCTTGCCGATGCCGGCCCGCCCTATCCTTCGCCACTGAGCCCAGCGATGAACCGCCAGTTTTTTTCCCTGTTGAGCCGTATAGTCCCGATTGTTCTCCTGTTCGGCGCCCTGCCCGGCCTGGCCAGCGAACACGGCGGTGGCGAGTCCGGCCCGACGCCGATGCAGTTCATCGTCAACGTCGGCGACTCGGTGGCAACGATGCGCGTCCTGCAAATCACCATCGTTCCGGAATTTGCCAACCCCGGGGCGGCGCAACTCCTGGCGGCGATCCGGCCCAAGGTTCAGCACCGGCTCATTCTGCTGCTCTCCAGCGAAGAGATCGCCAGCCTTCAGACGGTCAAGGGCAAACAGGCATTGCAGGGGCGCATGCTCGACGAACTCAACGGCCTGATCGACGAAACCAGCAAGACCGGTGTCAGCGAAGTGTTCTTCACCAATTTCATCCTGCAGTGAACCAAGGCAGTCGCGCCCGAGGCCGGGCGCCCCGCCGCCAACTATGCGCCGCGGACTCTGGCGATCAGCGCCAGCGGGATCCTGACGAAATTGCGCAAGAGCGTCGACAGCAGGCGCCGCGCCGTGCGGGGCGGCAAGCCGCCGGCGCATTCGACACGGTTGCGGCCCTTGTGCTTGGCCTGATAGAGCGCCTGGTCGGCTGCCGCCACCAGTTCCTCGGCGCAATGCAGATTGTCCGCCGCAAGATGCCTGGCCGGCAGCATGGCCAGCCCGATCGAAATGCTCACCCGAATCGGCTGCCCGGATTGCGCGCTGAACGGTTTCTCCTCGACGCTGACGCGAATCCGTTCGGCGATCTGGTGCGCATCATGCAATTCCGATTTCGGCAGCAGCACGACGAATTCCTCGCCGCCGTAGCGGGCGATCGTATCGCCCGAGCGCAACTGCGACTGGATCAGCCTGGCCACCCCGCGCAGCACCTCGTCGCCGGCCGGATGGCCGTGGCTGTCGTTGATCCGCTTGAACTTGTCGATATCGAGGAACATGCACGCCAGCGGATGCTTGTAACGGCGGGCCTGGCTGATTTCCACCGGGCAGCGATGCTCGAAGTAGCGGCGATTCTGCACGCCGGTCAGCGCGTCGGTCAGGCCGACCATCTTCAAGCGTTCCTGCGAGAGCGCATTCTCGAGGCAGATGCCGACGATCTGCGCCAGGCGCTCGAGAAAATCCGTTCCGCAAGCGTCGTTGTAGCGGTCCGAGGAAGCACTGCCCATGTGCAGGCTGCCGATCAGTTCGCCGCGCCGCGTGAGCGGCAGCAGCGCGACCGTGCGAATGGCGCCGGCACTGGCCTTGAACAGCGCCTGGTGCCGCGCGACGGCGAAATCGCCCAGCCAGGGGCGGCGCATCTCGCCGTACAGGACATCGAGCGCGTCCGCCGACTCGAGCAGCGTCAGGTCGGCAAAACCCGTATCCTCGACCGGCCCGTTTTCAAGAATCTGCCGCGCCTCGTCGTCGCGATCGACCAGCGCGAGGGTCACGAATTCGACGGCGAAAGCCTGCCTGTACTCGCATAACAGCAGGCGCAGCAGTTCGCGCAGCGAGACCGCGGCGATCAGTTGCCGCTCGAGCTGGTCGAAGCGGCGCAGCTTGTCCTCGTTGCACCGCGCTTCGTTGAGCAGCGCTTCCAGTTGCTGGCGTAGAGAAAAGTTTTCGGACTGCAGCGGACTGTTCATTGTTATGTTAACGGCATGAGAATCAAATACTTCAGTACACCCTGAAGCCAAGGCCAATCATGCCAATGCCTTTAGCATAACCCGCCGGATGGGCTCAGCCCGGCCGCGCGCCGCCGAAGAAGCGCTTGAACAGCCTGTAGGGCAAGGTCACCAGCTTCACCAGCCAGGGCCACAGCCAGGCGATGATCAGGGTCGGGATGCCGATGATGAACAGCGCGGTCAATACCCCCAACCTGACATCGGCATTGGGCGAATCCCAGAACAGCCACAGCACGAAGACGCCGAGGCTCCAGAAGGCGCCAAGGCGTACCCCCTTGTGCGCATCGAGACAGGCCCAGCGCAAGAACCCGCCGGCGATGAACGGGAGGATGAAGAACACGAATATTTCAATGGGTTTCCAAGACATCAGCGATCGCTCCGGTTGCCGGTAAGGGAGTATAGGACAGTTTGACCGCGCCCATCCCGCCGA
>CAIXAY010000096.1 GCA_903917505.1 uncultured beta proteobacterium
CACCAACCACAATCCGATCCAGAACTACTATCTGCGTGTCATCGGCAAGGACGCGCAAGGCCGGATCACCAACAAGACGATGGGAACGATCTTCGCCAACCATGCCGACGCCTACATCGCGCAATGCAAGATGAAGTAAGGGGCCGAGTCTTCCTCAACGCATGACCCAGCTCCTCCTCGAACAGGCGCTCAACGGCCTGCAATTCGGTCTCATGCTCTTCCTGCTGGCGGCGGGCCTGACGCTCGTTTTCGGCATCATGGACATGATCAACCTGGCGCACGGCTCGCTGTACATGGCCGGCGCCTACCTCACCGCGGCGGCGACGCAGGCCAGCGGTTCTTTCGTCGTCGGCATCGCCGCGGCGATGATTGCCACGGCGGTGCTCGGCGCGCTGATCGAGACGACGCTGCTGCGCCGGCTCTATGCGCGCAACCATCTCGCGCAGGTGCTCGCGACCTTCGCGCTGATCCTGATCGCCAACGAGCTCGTGCGCATCATCTGGGGCGCGCAGCCGGTGCTGCTCAATACGCCCGACGAACTTTCCGGTCCGGTGCGCATCGGCGGTTTCCTCTACCCGGCTTATCGCCTGCTGATCATCGCCGTCGGCGCGCTCGTCGCGGCGCTCCTCTACGTGCTGGTGACGCGCACGCGCGTCGGCATGTGGGTGCGCGCCGGCGCGTCGAATCGTGAAATGACCGAGGCGCTTGGCATCAACGTGCGCCTCTTGTTCACCGCCGTCTTCGCCGCCGGCGCCGCGCTCTGCGCGCTCGCCGGCGCCATGCTCGGGCCGCTGCTCGCGGTCCAGGTCGGCATGGGCGAGAGCATCCTGATCCTCGCCTTCGTCGTCATCGTCATCGGCGGCATCGGCTCGATCCGCGGCGCGCTGGTCGGCAGCCTGCTGGTCGGCCTCGTCGATACGCTCGGGCGCGCGGCGCTGCCGTCCCTGCTGCGCACATTTCTATCGTCGGAAATCGCTTCCAATCTGGGCCCCGCGCTCGCTTCGGTGCTGATCTACGTGCTGATGGCCGCCATCCTCGTGTGGCGGCCCGAAGGCCTGTTCCCGGCGCGCGCCTGATGGGCTTTTACGCGACGTCGAACCGGCGCAGGGTCGCCTCGCTCGCGCTCCTGGCGGCGCTCGTCGCGCTGCCGTGGATGCTGCAGGCGATGGACCAGAGCTTCTACGTGAGCCTGGCGAGCCGCATGCTGATCTTCGCGCTCGCCGCGACGAGCCTCAACCTCGTCATCGGATTCGGCGGCATGGTCTCGTTCGGCCACGCCGCTTTCTTCGGCGTCGGCGCGTATTGCGTCGCCATCCTCGCCGAGGCCGGCGTGCTCTCGGCGGCGCTCGCCTGGCCGGCGGCGACCGGCGTCGCGGCCCTGCTGGCGCTCTTAATCGGCATGCTCAGCCTGCGCACGCGCGGCGTCTATTTCATCATGATCACGCTGGCCTTCGCGCAAATGGTTTTCTATCTGGTCGTTTCGCTCAAGACCTGGGGCGGCGACGACGGACTCGCGCTCGCGCACCGTTCGACCTTCGGCGCTTTCGACCTCAAGGAGGACACGACTTTCTATTTCGTCGTCCTCGCGCTCCTGGCCTTCGTGCTGATGGCGCTCGACCGCGTCGCGCATTCGCGCTTCGGCCGGGTCATCCAGAGCATCCGCGAAAACGAGACGCGCATGGAGGCGCTCGGCTATCCGGTCTTCTCCTACAAGCTCGTCTGCTTCGTCATCGGCGGCGCGCTCGCCGGTCTCGCCGGTGCGCTGCTCGTCAACCAGACCGGCCTGGCGAGCCCCAACCTCCTGCACTGGATGCAGTCGGGAACGCTGATGGTGATGATCGTCATCGGCGGCGTCGGCAGCGTCATGGG
>CAIXAY010000097.1 GCA_903917505.1 uncultured beta proteobacterium
AGATGCCAGGCGTCGCACAACGCGAGTTGCAGATCGTACAGGCGGACGCCGAGAACCTGTTCCTGGGCGGCCACGCTGCGCAGCGACTTGTCGGCCTGCTGCCGGTTGCGAATCTCGATCGCCAGCTTGGGCGCGAAGCACCACAGGAGGATTTCGGCGAGATCGTGCAGCAGCGCCGCGAGGGTGACTTCCTCGATGTTCAGGTCGTGACGGAGAAAAGCCCAGTCGTTGGCGTAATGCGAAGCGCGCTGGACGCGGCGGATGACCTGCAGCAGGCCGAGCAGCGCCGGTGCTTCTTCCTTGAGCGCCGCCTCGATGGTGGCCGGTGTTCCCAGCTGGCTGAAGAAAGGCTCGATGCCGAGCATCATCACCGCGTTGGCGATGGTCGTGATGTCCGAGTGCAGATGCTTGCCATGCAGGGGCTGGATGTAGGCCAAGACGCGAATGGCCATCAGCGGGTCCTGCAGGACGATCGCCGCCACGTCGCGGCCGCTGATCCGGTCGATGTTCCGGCGCGCTTCTTCGAGGCGGCGGGCCGTCTGGCGCAGAATCGGCATCTCGGCGTTGCTGAAGAAGATCACCCAGGCGTCGAGGTCTTGCAGTGGCTGACTGAGCATGGTCCCTGACTTCAAGAAGCGCGCAAGTTAGCGCGACTGGCTTTCATTGGCTGCACCGGTTGCTGGTGCATGTTACCCGCAGCATCAGCCGGCGGCAAGGCGCCAGGGGCGCAGGCCAGCGGCCCGCCGCGCCGGCGCCGGCGAAAATATGCCAAATGCATGACAAATCCGGTATATTGCCGCCTGGCGGCGAACTTTTCGAGCCGAAACGACTCAACGCGTCGTGCATTGCCCAACGTTTTTCAACTGTCTTGAAGGAGGAAACGCCTTGAAAACCAACAGACTGCTGATCGGCTTGCTCACCGCCGCGTTGTGCGCGATTCCCCTGCTGGCCGCGGCGCAGCAACCCATCGTCATCAAATTCAGCCACGTGGTCGCCACCGGAACGCCGAAAGGCAAGGCGGCCGAGCTTTTCGCCAAGCGCGCCGGCGAGTTGACCAAGGGCGCGGTCAAGGTCGAAGTCTATCCGAACTCGACGCTCTACAAGGACAACGAGGAAATGGAAGCCTTGCAGCTCGGCGCGGTGCAGATGCTGGCGCCGTCGCTGGCCAAGTTCGGCCCGCTCGGCGTCAAGGAATTCGAGGTCTTCGACCTGCCCTATATTTTCGACAATACCGAAGAACTGCACAAGGTGACGCAAGGCCCGATCGGCGCGGCCCTGTTCGCCAAGCTCGAGCCGAAGGGCGTCAAGGGCCTGGCTTATTGGGACAACGGCTTCAAGTCCTTCTCGGCCAACAAGCCGCTGCGCACGCCGGCCGATTTCAAGGGGCTCAAGATGCGCATCCAGTCATCGAAGGTGCTCGAAGCGCAAATGCGCTCGCTCGGCGCCTTGCCGCAGGTGATGGCTTTTTCAGAGGTCTATCAGGCTTTGCAGAGCGGGGTGGTCGATGGCACCGAGAATCCGCACTCGAACCTCTATACGCAGAAGATGTACGAAGTGCAGAAATACGTGACCCTGAGCAACCACGGCTATCTCGGCTACGCCGTCATCACCAACAAGAAGTTCTGGGACGGGCTGCCGGCCGACGTGCGCGCCCAGCTTGAACAGGCGATGAAAGAGGCTACGTTCTACGCCGACAGCATCGCCCAGGAAGAAAACGACAACGCGCTGGAAAAGATCAGGGAGTCGGGCCGGACGCAGATCTATACGCCGACGCCCGCCGAACGCGCCGCGCTCAAGAAGGCGATGATCAAGACGCACGCCGAGATGGCTTCGCGCATCGGCAAGGAAACCATAGACGCCATCTACAAGGCGACCGGCTTCAACCCGGCCAAGCTGTAATCGACGTGTTCGCGAACCCAGGCGAGCGCCGGCCGCCGGCCGTCCCGCTTGCCTTGCGAGGTCTTCGATGAACCGGTTCATGAACTGTATCGAGGAATGGCTGATCGCCTTCCTGATCGGCGGCGCCGTCATTGTGATTTTCTTCTCGGTCATCCATCGCTATCTGTCGGCCTTGCCGATTCCCGGCGTTCAGGACTGGATGCTGGCGCTCAACTTCAGCTGGGCGCAGGAACTGTGCATCATCATGTTCGTGTGGATGGCCAAGTTTGGCGCCGCCTACGGCGTGCGCACCGGCATCCATGTCGGTGTCGACGTGGTGGTCAACCGGCTGGGCGAGCGGAATCGCAAGCGCATCGTCATCTTCGGCCTGCTCGCCGGCGCCTTCTTCACCGGCTGCATCGGCTATCTGGGCGCGCAACTGGTGTGGCGCAACGGGGCGCACTACGCCTTGCTCAATTTCTTCGGCATGGCGCCCGGCGATCTGCCGGAAGGCCCGACGACGCCCGATCTCGAGTGGCCGACCTGGATGGTCTATCTGGCCATACCGCTCGGTTCTTCGCTGATGTGCTACCGCTTCCTGCAGGTGGCGTGGGCTTTCTGGCGAACCGGCGAATTGCCGCGCCACGACCATGCGCACGTGGTCGGTGTCGGCGAGGAAGCGCCGCTGCTTGGCGAAACCTTTGCCGACGGCGAGAGCATCGCGCATGAAGGCGGCCCTGCGGGCGCGGAGCGGCAGGAAATTCCGGCGCATCGGCCGCCGCCCGGGACCGGCGAGGGCGTCTGAGCATGAATGCCGCCATCATTTTCGGCCTGCTGATCAGCCTGATGCTGACGGGGATGCCGATCTCGATTTCGCTCGGCCTGACGGTGCTCACCTTCATCGTCACGATGACCAATGTGCCCTTCGAGTCAGTCGCGTTGAAGCTCTTTACCGGCATCGAGAAATGGGAAATCATGGCCATTCCCTTTTTCATCCTGGCCGGCAATTTCCTCACCCACGGCGGCGTCGCCCGGCGCATGATCAACTTCGCCACTTCGCTGGTCGGCCATTTGCACGGCGGCCTGGCGCTCGCGTCGATCCTCGCCTGCGCCATGTTCGCGCTGGTCTGCGGCTCGAGCGTGGCGACCGTCGTGGCGATCGGTTCGATCGTTCTGCCGGCGATGGTCGCGCACGGTTATCCGATGCGCTTCGGCGCCGGCGTGATCATCACCGCGGGTTCGCTCGGCATCCTGATGCTGCCCTCGATTCCCAAGGTGATCTACGCGATCTCGACCAACACTTCGATCGGTGCGCTCTTCGTCGCCGGCCTCCTGCCCGGCAGCCTGCTCACCCTGATGCTGTGCGCGGTGACCTGGTACCTGGCGCGCAAGAACGACTACGCGCGCCTGCCGAGGGCGAGCTGGGGCGAGCGCTGGACGGCTTTCCGCAAGAGCGTGTGGGGACTGATGCTGGTGGTGATCATCGTCGGCGGCATTTACTCGGGCCTGTTCACCGCCACCGAGGTGGCCGCCATGGCGGCGGTGTACGCTTTCTTCGTGGCGATTTTCGTGTACAAAGACCTGTCGTTGAGGGACGTGCCGCGCGTGTTGCGTGATTCGGCCAACATGTCGGCGATGCTGCTCTACATCATCACCAACGCCGTACTGTTCTCCTTCGTGCTGGCCAATGAAAACCTGCCGAATGCGCTGGCCGAATGGCTGCTCGCCAAGGATCTCGGCCAGGACGGTTTCCTCCTGCTGGTGAACCTGGTGCTGCTGATGGCCGGCAATTTCATGGATCCGTCTTCGGTGATCCTGATCATGGCCCCGATCTTTTTCCCGGCGGCGGTCAGGCTGGGCATCAACCCGGTGCATTTCGGCATCCTGATCGACGTCAACATGGAAGTCGGCCTCTGCCATCCGCCGGTCGGGCTCAACCTCTATGTCGCTTCCG
>CAIXAY010000098.1 GCA_903917505.1 uncultured beta proteobacterium
CTCCATTTCTCGACGTCCTTGTTCAACACATCGGCGAATTCCGCCGGCGTGCTGATGATCGGATCGTAACCGAGCGTCTTGATGCGCTCCTTCATCTCGGGCGTATTGAGAATGGCGACGATCTCGTCATGCAGCTTCTTGACGATCGCCGGGTCCAGTCCGGAAGGGCCGAGCAGTCCCGCCCAGTTGCCGACCTCGAATCCCCTGAGGCCCTGCTCGTCCAGCGTCGGCATGTCGGGTATCAGGGCGGAGCGTTTCTTCTCAGCCATGGCGATTGGGCGCACGCGTTCCGACTTCTCGGTCAGCATCGCCGGCACGCTGGTGAACAGCACCTGCACCTGGCCGCCCATCAGGTCGACCAAAGCCGGGTTCATGCCCTTGTTGGGCACGTGCACCATCTCGATGCCGGTCATGTCCTTCAGGAGTTCGCCGGCGAGGTGGGACGCGCTTCCCGCACCGGCCGAGCTGAAACTGAGCTTTCCGGAGTTCGCCTTGGCGTAGGCGAGGAATTCGGTGAGCGTCTTCGCCGGCACCGAGGGATGTACGACCAGCGCATACGGACTGACCGCCACGTTGATGATCGGCGAAAAATCCCTGGCCACGTCGTAGGGCGGCGCCTTGTTGACGGCGACGGCGAGCGACAGGCTGCTGGGCGTATAGAGCAGCGTGTAGCCGTCCGCCGGTGACCCGGCCACCAGCTTGCTGCCGATGACCCCGGCAGCCCCGGCGCGGTTCTCGACAATGAATTGCTGGCCGAGACGTTCGCTGAGCTTCTGGGCGATGAGGCGCGCCATCACATCGACGCCACCGCCGGCGGCGACCGGAACGACGATGCGGACGAGATGGTCTGGGTAGTCGGCTTTCGCCGCCGCCAGCGGCGTCATCGCCAGGACGATACTCAAGATCGATGCCGGGGGTCGCATCATGTCGTTCCTTTCAGGGTATTCGGTCGGCAAATCACATCACAACAGGGCGGGCCTGCGCAATATGCGCACCGCGTCGATGAGGGGTCGCCAGCCGCGATGAATTGGCGCGCCCGGATCATCGCGCTGCGCCGATCGTTACGATGCGCATGGCCGGGACGAGCCCGGCCGGGCCGTCAATCCCGTGTCGTGAGACTATTCGGCGGGACGCGTCGCCTTGGCTGCCGGCGCCGGAAACTCGGCCGCAACGGGAGACATGGCCTGCTGCAGCTTCACCGGGTCGAGCTCGCCCTCCCAGCGGGCGATGACGATGGTCGCGACCCCGTTGCCGATGATATTCGCCAGCGCCCGGCATTCGCTCATGAACTTGTCGATGCCGAGCAGCAGCGCCAGCGCCTGGACCGGGATTTCCGGCGCCGCCGCAAGTGTCGCCGCCAGCGTCACGAAACCGCCGCCGCTGACGCCGGTGCCGCCCTTCGAGGTCACCATCGCGAATGCCAGGATGCCGAGCATGTGCTCGAAGGAGAGGTGCGTATTGGTCGCCTGCGCCAGGAAGAAGATGCACAGCGTGAGGTAGATGCTGGAGCCGTCGGTGTTGAAACTGTAGCCGGTCGGGAACACGAGGCCGACGACCGACTTGGATGCGCCGAGCCGCTCCAGCTTCTCCATCATCATCGGCATCGCCACCTCGGACGACGAGGTGCCGAACACGATCAGCAGCTCGTCCTTGATGTAGGCGAGGAAACGAAAGATCGAGAACCCGGCGGCGCGGGCGATGGCGCCGAGCACCACGAAGATGAACAAGAGCGCGGTCAGGTAGAAGGTGAAGATCAGCTGGCCGAGATTCCACAGCGAGCCGAGGCCGAACGCCCCGACCGTGAACGCCATCGCGCCGAGCGCGCCGAGCGGCGCCGTCTTCGAGATGATGGCGATGATGCCGAAGGCGACCTTGCCGGCCATCTCGATCGCCGACGTCACCTGGCGACCGAACTCGCCCATGCGCGAGATGGCGAAGCCGGTCAGGATCGACACCAGGATGGTCTGCAGCAGGTTGCCGCCCGTGAAGGCGCCGACGAAGGTATCGGGGATGATCCGCATCAGGAAGATGATGACATCCTCCTGCTTGGCGCGATTGACAAAACCGGAGACGCTGGAGACGCCCTTGGGATCGAGGGTCGCCGGATCGATATTGAAGCCGCCGCCCGGCTGGACCACCTCGGCGACGATGATGCCGACGATCAGCGCAAACGTCGAAACGACCTCGAAATAGGCCAGGGTCTTGATGCCGACCCGGCCGACCTTCTTCATGTCGCTCATCGAGGCGATGCCGTAGACGACATTGCAGAAGATGATCGGCGTGATCATCATCTTGATCAGCGCGATGAAGGCGTC
>CAIXAY010000099.1 GCA_903917505.1 uncultured beta proteobacterium
AAGTTGCACGACAAACGCGAAGCCGAGAAAGACCGCGACTGGGACCGCGAGAAAGCGCGCATCATGCGCGTCAAGGCTTAGCCGGGGCCTTGGCGCTGGCGGACGGTCTCGAACAGACAGACAGCGGCGGCGGCGGCGACATTAAGCGACTCGGTCGCCCCAGGCATCGGGATGCGAACGCGCAGCGATGTCCATGCCGCGACATCGGGCCGCACGCCCTTCCCTTCGCTGCCGAATATCCAGGCCACCGCTTCCCCGAAGTTCAGCGAATAGAGCGATGCGGACGCATCGAGCGCGGTCAGGACCGCCTGGCCGCGATAGCTGGCGAGGAATGCGGGCAGGTCACAGCTTTCGTGGATATCGAGCTGGAAATGCGCGCCCATGGCCGCGCGCAGCGTCTTCGGGGACCACGGCTGGGCGCAGTCGGCCGACAGCAGAATCTGGCGAAAGCCGGCAGCGGCCGCGCTGCGCAGGATGGAGCCGAGATTGCCGGCATCCTGAATGCCGTCGAACAGAACGCTGTCGATCGCCAGATCGGGTTGGTGCGCGCAACGCGGCGGCATGACGACGGCCATGATGCCGCTCGGCGTCTCGACCATCGCCAAGTCATCGAACAGCGCATCGGCGACGACGGTGATCGCCTCGCCGGCCTTGCCGCTTTCGAGATAGCGGGCAATCTCGTCGCGCCGTGTGCCGCTCGCGCTGACCACCACCTCCTCGGGCATGCCGACGTGTTGCCCGTAGGCTTCGATCAGATGCATGCCGTCGAGCCAGGCGAGGCCCGTCTTCCTGCGTTCGCGGCCGCTCCGCGCCAGCTTCTTCAAGGCCTTGAAATGCGGGTTGTCGCGCGAGGCGATATGTTTCATGCGCGGATCAGCACGGCGACCGGGGCGTAGCTGCGCCGATGCACCGCGCTCACGCCGTATTCCTGCAGAGCTTTGAGATGCTGCGGCGTGCCGTAACCCATGTGCCGATCGAACCCGTACATGGGATAGGCTGCGTGCAGCAGCTGCATGCCGGCATCGCGGACCGTCTTGGCAATGATCGAGGATGCCGCAATGCAAGCGACCTTGCCGTCGCCGCCAACGATCGCCTTGGCTGGACAGCTGAATTCGGGGCAGCGATTGCCATCCACCAAGGCGCTACTGGGCGCGATGCGAAGCGCGGCGACCGCGCGCTGCATGGCCAGCAGGCTGGCCTGCAGGATGTTGATGCGATCGATTTCCTCGACGCTCGCTTCGGCAACCGCCCAGGCAATCGCCTTGAGACGTATTTCGGCGGCCAGCGCCTCGCGACGCCTGGCTGAAAGTTTTTTCGAATCGTCGAGCCCGGCGATCGGTCGCAGCGGGTCGAGAATCACCGCCGCCGCGACGACCGGCCCGGCCAGCGGGCCCCTGCCGGCTTCATCGACGCCGCAAACCAGTCCGTCAAAGAGCAGCAGCGAGGGCATGGTTGCGCACCCCGAGCGGCAGGCAATCGAGAATCGCCGCCGCCGAGTTTTCCGCCGCGTTCTGCTTGAGTTGCTGGTGAATGACGCGAAAAGCGTCACCGATACGCGCACAGGTCGCCTTGTCGGCGTAGAAGTTGAGCATGGCCTGCGCAAGATTTCCCGGCGTCGCGTCGTCCTGGATGAATTCCGGCACGACGAACTTTCCGGCCAGAATGTTGGGCAGCCCGACATAGGGCAGATAGCCCATGCGCCGCATCAGGCGATAGGTCAACGGCGCCATCTTGTAGACGATGGCCATCGGCCGCTTGAGCAGCGCAGCTTCGAGCGTCGCCGTGCCGCTGGCGACGAGCACGGCGTCGGCGGCCATCATGGCTTCGTGCGCGTGGCCGAACAACAGGCGGATCGGCAACTCACTCGCATTGCAGCAGTAGAGCGCCGTTTCAAACAGCAAGCGCGTCTCGCGCGTGGCCAGCGGCACGAGAAAAAGCGCGTTCGGCAATTCCCTGTGGATTTCGCGCGCCGTCGCGATGAAGGTATCGGCCATGTAGTGCAGTTCGGATTGCCGGCTGCCCGGCAGCAAGGCGAAAACCGGCTGCTGCCGGGGCAGGCCAAAAAGTTCGCGCGCGCCGTCGCGGCCGTCGTCGAGTGGCAGCATGTCGGCCAGCGGATGGCCGACGTAGCTCACTGGAATGCCCTCGGTCTCGTACAGGGTCGGCTCGAACGGAAAGAGTGCCAGAACGCGCGACACGGCGGCGCCGATCTTGTGGATGCGCTTGCCCCGCCACGCCCAGATCGACGGGCTGACGTAATGAACGCTGGGGATGCCGCGCTGCTTGAGCGC
>CAIXAY010000100.1 GCA_903917505.1 uncultured beta proteobacterium
GCTCTCGCCAAGGGCGGCGCCACGCACGCCAGCCCGTCGGTGCGCGGCTTCGCCCGCGAACTCGGCGTAGACCTCGCGCAGGTCGCGGCGAGCGGACCGAAAGGCCGCATCCTCAAGGAAGACGTCACGGCTTTCGTCAAGGGCGTGATGGCCGGCGCGCCGGTCGCCGGCGGCGCAGCGCGTGCCGCGCTCGGCGGCGGCCTCGACCTGCTGCCCTGGCCGAGCGTCGACTTCGCCAAGTTCGGCGCGATCGAAGTCCAGTCGCTGTCGCGCATCAAGAAGATCTCCGGCCAGAACCTCGCGCGCAACTGGGCGATGATCCCGGCGGTGACCTACCACGAGGACGCCGACATCACCGAGCTCGAAGCTTTCCGCCTGACGCTCAACAAAGAGCATGAGAAGTCCGGCGTGAAATTCACCCTGCTCGCTTTCCTGATCAAGGCCAGCGAAATGGCCCTGAAGAAATTCCCCGAGTTCAACAGTTCGCTCGCGATCGGTGCGGACGGCGAAACGACGCTGGTCATGAAGAAGTATTTCAACATCGGTTTCGCCGCCGACACGCCGAACGGCCTCGTCGTGCCGGTGGTCAAGAATGTCGACCAGAAATCGATCAGCGCGATCGCCGGCGAGTGCACCGTACTCGCGACGAAAGCGCGCGACGGCAAGCTCGGCCCGGCCGAAATGAACGGCGCCTGCTTCACCATCACCAGCGTCGGCGGCATCGGCGGCACCGGTTTCTCGCCGATCATCAACGCCCCCGAAGTGGCCATCCTCGGCGCCAGCAAGTCGGTGATGAAACCCGTCTGGAACGGCAAGGAATTCGTGCCGCGCCTGATCCTGCCGCTGTCGCTGGCCGCCGACCACCGCGTCATCGACGGCGCCCTGGCCACCCGCTTCAACGCCTATGTCGCGCAGCTGCTCGCCGACATGCGCCGCGCGCTCATCTAACTGGAGAAACGGATGAGCCAGATCATCGAAGTGAAAGTCCCCGACATCGGCGACTTCAAGGACGTTCCGGTCATCGAGCTGTGCGTCAAGGTCGGCGACACGGTCAAGTTGGACGACGCGCTCGTCACCCTCGAATCGGACAAGGCGACGATAGACATCCCGAGCCCGATGGCCGGCATCGTCAAGGAATTGAAAGTGGCGGTCGGCGACAAGGTGTCGGAAGGAACGCTCGTCGCCGTGCTCGAAGCGCAAGGCGAGGTCGCAGCCGCCCAGCCGGCGGAAGTCGCCGCGCCAGCAGCGGCGCCGGTCGCGGCGAAACCTGCAGCGCCTGCCGCAGCGCCGGTGCCACAAGTCGCTCCGGCCGGACAATACGGCGGCCCGGTCGACCTCGAATGCGAAATGCTCGTCCTCGGCGCCGGCCCCGGTGGCTATTCGGCAGCTTTCCGCAGCGCTGATCTCGGCGTCAAGACTGTCCTCGTCGAGCGCTACGCGACGCTCGGCGGCGTCTGCCTGAACGTCGGCTGCATCCCGTCGAAAGCGCTGCTGCATATCGCCGTCGTCGCCGAAGAAGCCGCGCACATGGCCGAGTATGGTGTGTCCTTCGGCGCGCCGCAGATCGACATCGACAAGCTGCGCGCGCACAAGGCGCGCGTCGTCGGCAAGCTGACCGCCGGCCTCACCGGCATGGCCAAGGCGCGCAAGGTCGAGGTCGTGCGCGGCTGCGGCAGCTTCATCGACGCCAATAACCTCGAGGTCGAACTAACTAGCGGCGCGGCGCAGGAAAAGACCGGTACGAAGCAGGTGATCCGTTTCGCCAAATGCATCATCGCCGCCGGCAGTTCGCCGGTGCACCTGCCCTTCCTTCCCGAAGACCCGCGCATCGTCGATTCGACCGGCGCGCTCGAATTGCGCACGGTGAACGGCGCGATTCCGAAGAAGATGCTGGTCATCGGCGGCGGCATCATCGGCCTCGAAATGGCCACCGTCTATTCGCTGCTCGGCACGCGCGTCGATGTCGTCGAAATGCTCGACGGCCTGATGCAGGGCCTCGACCGTGACGCGGTCAAGGTTTGGGAAAAGCAGAACCTCAAGCGCTTCGACCAGGTCATGCTCAAGACCAGGACGGTCGCCGTCGAAGCGAAGGATGACGGTCTCCACGTCAAGTTCGAAGGCGAAAAAGCGCCGGCCGACGCGGTGCGCTACGACATGATCCTGCAATCGGTCGGACGCACGCCGAACGGCAAGAAGATCGCCGCCGACAAGGCCGGCGTCGCGGTCAGCGAGCGCGGCTTCATCAGCGTCGATCATCAGATGCGCACCAGCGTGCCCAACATCTTCGCCATCGGCGACATCGTCGGCAATCCGATGCTGGCGCACAAGGGTGTGCATGAAGGCCATGTCGCCGCGGAAGTTGCTACCGGCGAACTGCAAGGCAAGACCGAACTCGCGCGCGCCTCCTTCGATGCGCAGGTCATCCCGAGCGTCGCCTACACGCACCCGGAAGTGGCCTGGGTCGGCTGCACCGAAGAAGAGGCGAAGAAGGACGGCCGCGCCGTCGAGGTCGCGCGCTTCCCCTGGGCGGCATCGGGCCGGGCGATTGCCAACGGCGCCGAGTACGGCTTCACCAAGCTGATCTTCGACAAGGAGACGCATCGCGTGATCGGCGGCGCCATCGTCGGGCCGAGCGCCGGCGACATGATCGGCGAGATCGCGCTGGCCATCGAGATGGGCTGCGATGCCGTCGATATCGGCAGGACCATACACCCGCACCCGACCCTCGGCGAAACGATAGGACTGGCCGCCGAAGTGGCGCACGGCAGCTGTACCGATATCCCGCCGCCACGGCAGAAGTAAGCGCTGCGCGAGGCAGCACAGGGCCGCTGCAGCGAAAGCTTGCGGCGGTTAGCTATCTGTAATTGGCGCTTGATCGCCAAGCGGGTGCCGCTTTGCGCCAGGCGAATTGCCGCATCTCGGCCGCATCAAAAAGTGCGGGTGGCTGAGTTCCGGGCTTTGGCCATTTTTTTTCACGGCCCGATGCAGCCCCTGTCTTTTGACCCGGAACGAAAACGTCGTAGCGCACAGGCCTCACAGCCGCGAATGGGTTTTGAAATGATCTCTTCTCTCTCCCGGCACCATAACCGGGCTATTGCGCTGCTTTCTGTTGCGGCTCTTGCAAGTTCCGCATCGGCCCGGCTGTGTGACCCGATGCTGCCTGATTTAGCGCGAGTATTTTCTGCATCAGCAACCGAAACCGCGCAGGTTGTTTCAGGATTCTCGGTCGCTTACGGCCTGCTGCAAGCCTTTTTTGGCACCTTAGGTGATCGTATCGGGAAGTATCGCCTGATTGCACTCACCACGCTGGCCTGTACGGCCGGAACTTCGGGTGCAATGCTAGCCAACTCGCTCGATTGGCTGATTCTTGCCCGTGTGCTTACAGGGGCCACGGCTGCCGGAATCATTCCTCTGTCGATGGCTTGGATAGGGGACACCGTTCCCTACCAGAACCGTCAAGCCACCCTAGCCCGTTTCCTTGGCGGCCAGATCATGGGCGTAATCGTTGGGCAGTTCATCGGTGGAATATTTACCGACACGCTCGGTTGGCGCTGGGCTTTCGGGTTTTTGTGTTTGGTTTATCTCGTTGTGGGTTCTCTGGTTCTTCTGGAATCCTTCCGGAATCCCACGACCTACCATCAACGAGACACGTCCGGAAATGCGACTGGTGTGCTGGCCCAAGTATCTTCCGTCTTTCGTGTGCAATGGGCCCGTGCCATTCTCGTCATTGTGTTTCTGGAAGGGATGACTGTGTTCGGGACGCTGGCCTTTGTTCCCTCATACCTCCACGAACACTTCGGCCTGACACTGACCTCGGCCGCTGTTCTGATGGGACTGTTCGGCGTTGGCGGGTTCACCTATATCCTCTTCGCCAGATCTTTTGTCCATCGCTTTGGTGAGCTTGGCCTGGCCCTGCTCGGCAGTCTGTCCATCGCGTCAGCCTGGGCGCTCCTTGCGCTTGCTCCTTCATGGAATTGGGCATTGCTCTCGACCTATCTTGTCGGCCTTGGCTTCTACATGCTGCACAACACCTTGCAGACCAATGCAACGCAGATGGCGCCTCTGGTCAGAGGAACTGCCGTGTCTCTGTTCGCGTCAGCGTTCTTTCTGGGGCAATCGCTTGGCGTTGTTTTGCTGCACTGCTGCTCGCAAAGCTAGGGGCATTCTTCTTGTTTGTCACTGCCGCATTGGCCATACCCTTGATCGGTGCAACATTTTCTCGGCTGCTTTACGTCCGTCGCGCTATTAAACCCTAGGATTGGACGACGATCGATGCTGCTCCGATCGACGGCAAAGTGCAGCGAGAAGAAATGGATTCATCTGCTCGCCTGCGGGCAGGAACCCCGGCGCCTGTTCACGTTTGTGATTGAAGACGGCCTATGTTTCCAGCGCGCCAATCAGGGTCTTGATATCGGCAACGCCGTTGGCGACCAGCCAGGATTCCATTTCCGCGGCAATCGTCTGGGCTGCTCCTGGATTGATGAAACTGGCGGTGCCGACCTGGATGGCCGTGGCGCCGGCCAGCATGAACTCCAGCGCATCGGTGGCGTTCATGATTCCGCCGATGCCGACGACCGGAATCTTGACGGCCTTGGCGACCAGCCAGACCATGCGCAGGGCGATCGGCTTGATCGCCGGGCCGGACAGGCCGCCGGTGATGTTCGCCAGCACCGGCCGGCGTTTGTTCAGGTCGATGGCCATGCCGATCAGGGTATTGATCAGCGACAGCGCGTCGGCGCCTTCATCGGCGCAGGCGTGCGCCATGGCGACAATGTCGGTGACGTTGGGCGAGAGCTTGACGATCAGCGGTTTCTTCGTCGCTGCGCGGCAGGCCTTGACGATACCCGCCGCGCAGGCCGGATCGGTGCCGAAGATGATGCCGCCCTGCCTGACGTTGGGGCAGGAAATATTCATTTCGAGCGCGACGACTTCGGGAATTTCGTTCAGACGCCGCGCCATTTCGGCGTATTCGTCAACATTTTCGCCAAAGAAATTGGCGATGGCCGGGGTGTTCACCGAGCGCAGAAAGGGAAGCTTCTTCGCGATGAATGCATCGATCCCGACGTTCTGCAAACCGATGGCGTTGAGCATTCCGCCGGGCGTTTCGACAATGCGCGGCGTCGGATTGCCGGCGCGCGGCTTGAGGCAAAGCCCTTTGGTGATGAAAGCACCGATGGATTGCAAATTCACGTACTCGGAAAACTCCTCGCCGTAGCCGAAGGTTCCGGAAGCCGTCATGACCGGGTTGCGCAAGGGGATGCCGGCCAGATTGACGCTCATGTCGGGCTTCATGCGCACTTCTCCCATTTGAGTTCGCTCGATGCAAAGACCGGCCTTTCGGTGCATACACAGCGATAATCGGGCGTTTCCGCCGAATGTCCGCGTCCCGGCGCGACGCACCCGAGACAGGCGCCGACGCCGCAGGCCATATAGCCTTCCAGCGATACCTGGCAAGGGATCTTGTAGTCGGCCGCGATTCGGGCCACGGCGTTCAGCATGCCGTCCGGCCCGCAGGCATAGAGGGTCGCCTCGCCCTTGCGCGTATCCAGGCGGCGTTTCAGGGCTTCCGTAACCAATCCCTGCTCGCCCAGTGAGCCGTCCTCCGTGGCGGTGTAGCACTCCACGCCGAGTCGCTTGAATTCGGTGATGCACAGGATGTCGTCACGCGTCCTGCCGCCGGCAAAGAGACGCACCGGGGATCCTTTCGCCACCAGTTCCTTGGCCAGCAGGTAGAGTGGTGCCAGCCCGATGCCGCCGCCGACGATCAGTTTTTCTTCGTCGGGGCTGCCCTGATCGAATCCGCTTCCCAGCGGGCCGAGAATGTCCAGCAGATCGGTTTCGTGCAAGGCCGAAAGCATCGCCGTTCCCTTGCCGACCACCCGGTAGAGCATCTCGAAAAAAGGCTGCGGGCTGGCGCCGCTCTGGGGCGGCGCATGAATGCCGACATCGAAGATGGCGAGCGGTCTGCGCAAGAGCGGATCAATGGCGCCGCTGACCCGCACCATCACAAACTGCCCCGGGGCTGCCGCCGAAAATTCCTGCGGGGCAGTCGCGCGCATGCGCCAATAGCCGGGCGAGATCTCCACATTGGACAGGATCATCGCGGTGAACAGCATGAGCGCTCCCCTCTTTATTTTCTTGTGCGAGCTGCATCGTCGATGCTTGCCGCTGCATTGCCTAGAATTGATTCACTCGGAACTGGTACTCGGTCGCGACTTCGCTGAGCAGCGCCAGTCGCGCTTTGAAATCCGCATCGAGCGCCTGACTGATCTTCTTGTTGAAGCCGACAAGCACAGACTTCGCCTGGTCGGCGAATTCTGCGGTGACGCCTTGATCCTCGTACTGGGTGACATACGAGTGCGCCGCGACACCAATCACGAAATAGAGCGCAGCGTTTTCAACATCGCTGCCCATCAGTTCAACAGCACTCTTGTAGAGAAGTTTGAAGTCGTCCGTTCCGGCTCCTGAATGCTCGAATCGAGCGGCAGCTTCCTGAAAATTCATGGCAGTCCTTTCGTTCATGTTATGACGGAGGACTTTCCTCCGTGGGTATGCGACCATTGGACGGGGTCGACAAGGAAAGTCTCCACTTCCGCGAGTTCATGCGCTTGAAATGTTGAACACTCGCGAGCGACCTGGAGGACGTCTTGCCACGTGGCAAGCGAATGCACGGTCACCCCCATCGCATCGAGCGCTGTTTTCGTGGGGAAAGTGCCATAGTCGAATATAACGAAAATATCCTTGATCAGTAAGCCCGCCTCGCTGATCGCCCGGCAGCAATTTACTATCGAGTGGCCTCCGGACATGAGGTCGTCAACCAGCAGGACGGTGTCTCCGGGATTGAAGACGCCGACGACCTGCCGGTCAGGGCCCAGACCTTTACGCTGCTTGCGAACGTATTGCATGGGGAGTTCGAGTTTGTCGGAGATCCATGCGGCCAGCGCGATACCGCTCGACTCGGCGCCGGCGACGGAGGAAATTTCGTCAAGGCAATGGCGCTTGCGGAGAAGATCCAGGGCGTATTGAACGAGCTTGTGTCGAATCGCCGGGAAGGAAATCAGCCTGCGACATTCCATGTAGACCGGGCTTGCCCAGCCGGAAGGCAAGCGGAACGGTTCGTCGGTGCGCACCTCGATGCAACCCGCGGAAATCAGCGCGGTGGCGACGTCCTTGGCCATGCTGGAGTCGGTACGGGAAATTGATGTGCTCACCGGGGGCCTCCGAAAAATAGTCTGTTCATGTCAGCTGATCCGATCCAGAAGTTTACTCAAATGCGTCGCCTGCGCCTCGCCTGCCATCGACGTGCCGAGCGACTGCGCCGGCCGATTGCCGCTCCCGGACCTGACGATACTGTCCGACACGGGCCCATTCGACAGCGCGGTGCAAATTGGCTGCTTGCTCACGACAGGCCCTGGATCGCTTGATAAAGCACCTGAACGCCCAGCATGAAGTCATCCATTTCCATGTCTTCGTCCGGGTTGTGCGAGCCGTTCTGGTTGCGGACGAAGAGCATGCCGCTCGGAATGCCGGCGTTGGCGAACGACGAGGCGTCATGCCCGGCTCCGCTCGCGATGACTTCATACGGGATGTTCTGCCGGGCGCAGGTTTTTGCCAACAGGTCGCAGAGTTGGCTGTCCATGGTTGCCGGGTTCGCTAGCAGGCGGCGGTCAAACTCGAAACGAACCTGGCGTTCCCGACTGATCGCCGTGCATTCCGCGCGCATCAGCTGATAGAACGCTTCCAGGGTATCGATGCTCTTGCTGCGCACTTCGAAACTGAACCTGACCACGCCGGGTATCCGGGAAATGGCGTGGTCGGCCATATTTGTCGAAACCATGCCGGTGGTTACCACCAGATCCGTACCGCGTTCCAGGAGGACGCTCCAGTGCTCATCCAGGCGCATGATCAGATCGGCCACGGCAAACATCGCATCGCGGCGCAGCCAGCGCGGAACCGCGCCGGAGTGACCTGCCGCACCGACACACTGGATGCTGTTGTGCCGGATGTTGCCGCGTATGCCCGAAACCACCGCCAGCGGCAGCTTGCGCGCGACCATCACCGGACCCTGTTCGATATGCAGTTCGAGAAAAGCCCGGACCCGGCTCTTGTCAAAAAGAACGTCCTGTTTGCGGATCGCTTCAATATCCGCACCTGCGCTCTTCATGCAGCTGGCCAACGATTCCCTGGTATTGCGCTGCTCAAGCGCCAGATGGTCGGCGTCGAGCTGGCCGAACAAGGCGCCGGATCCCATGTAAGCCTTGCCGAACCAGGCACTTTCTTCACCGCGCAAGCCGATGACCTGCAGCGGCAAAGATGACGGGCTCGCGTTGCGCTTTTGCACGATCAGGCACAGCAATCCGGCGACCACGCCGGCCAGGCCATCGTAGTTGCCGCCCTGCGGTACTGAATCGAGATGTGATCCGCACCAGACCACCTGACCCTCGGCACAGGTATCCGGCAGGCGGAACAGGATATTGGCGGCGCGATCTTCGCTGACCTCGAGTCCCTGCTTCAGCGCGAAATCGTGCAGGAAACCCGCTGCGGCCGATTCGCCGGCGCCATAGCTTTCGCGCGTTACGCCAACACCGTCATGCGAGAGTTCGCGCACCTTCGCAAACAATTCCTCAGCAACTGGACGCAGTTCCAGGATATCCATGAAAGTTGTCCTGCAGAGTTCCGCCAGGTTGCCGCGCGAGTCGCTGCATCCTGTCGGTCGAGAATTGACTGTCGCGAAGACAGCGGTCTGTCGTCATGTCGATGCTGACGTTGGAAGGCAGGCTGGAGGCGCTTGGTGTTGAAAGCCGCGCCCAGCCTGTCGGTGACTTATTTCAGTTCGGTGCCTTTGAGTTCCGGAATAAGGAATGCCGTGGCCAGCATGTCGATCAGATAGATTGACGCGAGCAATCCGATCGCGATCTGGAACGAGTAGCTCGCCGTGAGCGCGCCCACGACGACAGGGCCGAATCCGCCCACGCCTCGCCCGATGTTGAACAACACGTTCTGCGCCGTGGCGCGGGCTTCGGTCGGATAGGCTTCCGACATCAGCGCCCCGTATCCGCCCAGCATGCCGTTGACGAACATGCCCATCAGCGCTCCCGCCCACAGCATGGTGGTCGGATCGTTGAGCTGGGAATAGGTCAGCACCATGATTACCGCGCCGGCCTGAAAGAGCAGGAAACTTGGCTTGCGGCCGATGCGATCGGCGAGCTGCCCGAAAACCCAGATGCCCGACATCATTCCGAGGATGGTGACGGAGGTCCACAGCGACGACCGGGTCAGGTTGAAGCCCAGCTGCTTGGAAAGGAAGCCGGGCATCCAGATCATGATGCCGTAGTAACCAAAATTCTGCACGGAAGTGAGGACGACAATGCCGGCGCTGACCTTGGCGGTCGCCTTGTCCTTGATCAGGAGCTTGAAAGCTTCCATTGTCGATTTGCGCTTGGTCGCGGCGCGCACGAACAGTTCCGGCTCATGCAGCCTGTTGCGGATGAACCAGGCGATAAATGCCGGAATCACGCCGACCATGAACATTCCGCGCCAGCCGATCGCCGGCAGCAGCAAAGGGGTCAGCATCGCCGCGCCCAGAACACCGACCTGCCAGCCGAGCGCCACATAGGAAGAGACCCGCGCCCGATGTTTTGCCGGCCACGCTTCCGCCGCCAATGCCATGCCGATTCCGAATTCACCGCCCAGGCCAAGACCCGCAACGGTGCGATAGAACAGCAGGTCCCAGTAGCCGGTCGCAAAAGCGCAGAGACCGGTGAAGACGGCGAAAAGCAGGATGGTCCACGTCAACACCCGGATGCGTCCGAAATGATCGCTGAGCGCACCGAAAATCATGCCGCCGGCGACGGCCCCGATCAGTGTCCAGGTCACCAGCGATCCTGCCTGCGCCGGCGTGAGGTGCAATTCTGCCGAGATCGCGGACAACATGAATCCGAGAATGAGCAGATCAAAACCGTCCATGGCATAGCCGATGGTCGAACCGGCCAGCGCTTTCCAGCCATAACTGGTCACTTGCGCCGATTTTGCGCCGCCGCTCGCGTCTGATCCTGATGGTATCGCGTTTGCATCCATTGTTATCCCTCCCCCCAATGTATCAACAAGACTCTCA
>CAIXAY010000101.1 GCA_903917505.1 uncultured beta proteobacterium
ATGGTGTTCGCGGTGGCCACGAACATCACTTCCGAGAGGTCGTATTCAACTTCGACGTAGTGATCGACGAAGGTCGAGTTCTGCTCGGGATCGAGCACCTCGAGCAGCGCCGAACTCGGATCGCCGCGGAAGTCCTGGCCCATCTTGTCGACTTCGTCGAGCAGGAAGAGCGGATTCTTGACCGCGACGCGCGTCATGTTCTGCAGGATCTTGCCCGGCATCGAACCGATGTAGGTGCGCCGGTGGCCGCGAATCTCGGCTTCGTCGCGCACGCCGCCAAGGCTCATGCGAATGAACTTGCGCCCGGTGGCGCTGGCGATCGATTGGCCGAGCGAGGTCTTGCCGACACCCGGAGGCCCGACCAGGCAAAGAATCGGCGCCTTGAGCCGATCGACGCGCTGCTGCACGGCGAGATATTCGATGATGCGTTCCTTGACCTTCTCCAGGCCCCAGTGGTCGCGGTCGAGAATCTTGCCGGCCTCGGCGAGATCCTTGCTGATGCGCGTCTTCTTGCGCCACGGCAGGCCGATCAGCGTCTCGATGAAATTGCGCACGACGGTCGCCTCGGCCGACATCGGCGACATCAACTTGAGCTTCTTGAGCTCCGACTGCGCCTTGGCCAGGCCTTCCTTGCTCATGCCGGCGGCCTTGACCTTCTTCTCGAGTTCGTCGAAATCGGCGCCGTCTTCGCCTTCGCCGAGTTCCTTCTGAATCGCCTTGACCTGTTCGTTGAGGTAGTACTCGCGCTGGCTCTTCTCCATCTGGCGTTTGACGCGGCCACGGATGCGCTTCTCGACCTGCAGGATGTCGATTTCGGTTTCGAGTTGCGAGAGCAGGCGCTCGATGCGCGGACGGATCTCGAACATCTCGAGCACTTCCTGTTTTTGCTCGAGCTTCAAAGGCAGGTGCGCGGCGATCGTGTCGGCCAGGCGCCCGGCTTCTTCGATGCTGGCGATCGAGGTCAGGATTTCCGGCGGAATCTTCTTGTTCAGCTTGACGTACTGGTCGAATTGCGAAATCACCGCGCGGCGCAAGGCCTCGACCTCGTGATCGACGCCGTCCTCGATATCGAACGGGCGCGCCACCGCGACGAACATGTCCTCGCGCGTCTCGATCGCGTCGATATGGGCGCGCTGCGTTCCCTCGACCAGAACCTTGACCGTGCCGTCAGGCAGTTTGAGCATTTGCAGGATGTTGGCGACGCAGCCGATGCTGTAGAGATCGTCGGCTTC
Source organism: uncultured beta proteobacterium (assembly GCA_903917505.1). The sequence continues at coordinate 1,233 of CAIXAY010000101.1, forward strand.
GGGCTCGTCCTTGACCGCCGATTTCTGCGCCACAAGCAGGATGCCCTTGCCGGCCTCCATCGCGACTTCGAGCGCCTTGATCGATTTCGGCCGGCCGACGAAGAGCGGGATCACCATGTGCGGGAAAACGACCACGTCGCGCAAAGGCAGCAGCGGCAGTTCAACGGACTCGGCGGGGAGGGAAAGATTGGTGGACATCGATTGTCTCTATAGGTAAGCGTACAGCCCCTTAATTGGGGTCATGTCGTGGCATTTCAAGCGGCCGAAGAAAGCGGACCTGCCGGCCGCCGCGAATCAGTATGTCAATTGCATTACGCCTGCAGGTCCCCGCAGGTCAATTGGCGCCGGCGACCTTCGGCTGATCGGCGTAAATCAGGAGCGGCTTGGCGTCGCTGCTGATCACATTCTCGTCGATCACCACTTTTGAGACATTCTCCATACCCGGAAGTTCGTACATCGTATCGAGCAGCACCGATTCGAGTATGGAGCGCAGGCCGCGCGCGCCGGTCTTGCGCTCGCGCGCGCGCTTGGCGATCGCGGTCATCGCCGCCGGGCGGATCTCGAGTTCGACGCCTTCCATCGAAAAGAGCTTCTGGTACTGCTTGACGAGCGCGTTCTTCGGTTCGATCAGAATCTGCACCAGGGCTTCGCTGGAGAGCTCCTCGAGCGTGGCGATCACCGGCAAACGGCCGATAAGTTCCGGAATCAGGCCGAACTTGATCAGATCCTCGGGCTCGACCGTGCGCAATATTTCGCCGATCGCCTTCTTGTCGTCCTTGCTCTTGACCTCGGCACCAAAACCCATGCCGCCGCTCTCGGAGCGGTTGCGAATGACCTTTTCCAGGCCGTCGAACGCGCCGCCGCAGACAAAGAGAATGTTCGTCGTGTCGACCTGCACGAAATCCTGGTTCGGATGCTTGCGCCCGCCCTGCGGCGGCACCGAAGCGACCGTCCCCTCGATCAGTTTCAGGAGCGCCTGCTGCACGCCCTCGCCCG
>CAIXAY010000102.1 GCA_903917505.1 uncultured beta proteobacterium
CGCCGAAGCGACGGCCAAATAGGTCTTGCCGGTGCCGGCCGGGCCGGTGCCGAAGGTGATGTCGTGCTCCTGGATGTTCTTCAGGTACTCGATCTGGCGCGGCGTGCGGCCGTGCAGCTCGGTCTTGCGCGTGAGCAGGGCCGGCGAGCCGCTGCCGCTCTGCGCGTCGCGGCGCAGCGGGCGGTTCATGAGTTCGATCAGGCCGAGCTGGATCTCGTCGACCGACAGGGCGTTGGCGGCCAGCGCGTAGAACATCTGCAGCGCTTCGGAGGCGCGCGCCGTTTGCGCCGCCTCGCCGCGCAGCGTGAAGCGCTCGCCGCGCCGGGCGATCGAAACGTCGAGCCCGGTCTCGATCTGGCGCAGGTTCTCGTCGAGCGCGCCGCACAGATTGGCGAGACGGTTGTTGTCGACCGGCGCCAGCAGGAGTTCGACGGTTGCGGCTTTGGCCGTGGCTCTCGGGGTCATGATTCGCCGGTCACGCGCTGATTACCATTTCGCCGCGCAGCGAATGCGGCTTGGCCGAAGTGATGTGCAGATCGACGAAGCGATGCAACAGGCGCGGATGGCCGGCGAAATTGACGACGCGGTTGTTGTCGGTGCGCGCCGCGAGCTCATTGCCGTCTTTGCGCGACAGGCCCTCGACGAGCGAGCGCTGGACGCTGCCGACCATGCCTTTGGAGACCTGCTGCGCGAGTTCGTCGATGCGCTGCTGCAGGCGCATCAGGCGCTCGATCTTGAGCTCGTGGGGCGTGTCGTCGGCGAGCTCGGCCGCCGGGGTTCCCGGGCGCGGGCTGTAGAGGAAAGAGAATGAGGCGTCAAAACCCACTTCGTCGATGAGCTTCATCGTCTTCTCGAAGTCTTCGGCGGTTTCGCCCGGGAAACCGACGATGAAGTCCGACGACAGCGAAAGGTCGGGCCGCGCGGCGCGCAGCTTGCGCACCAGGCTCTTGTATTCGAGCGCCGTGTAGCCGCGCTTCATCGCCGCCAGCACGCGGTCGGACCCCGATTGCACCGGCAGGTGCAGGTGCGACACCAGCTTGGGCACGCTGGCGTAGATGTCGATCAGGCGCTGCGAAACTTCGCGCGGGTGCGAGGTGGTGTAGCGGATGCGTTCGATGCCGGGGATTTCGGCGATGTATTCGATGACCAGGGCCAGGTCTGCAAGTTCGCCGCTTTTTCCGCCACTCGCCATCGCGCCGCGATAGGCGTTGACGTTCTGGCCGAGCAGCGTCACTTCCTTGACGCCCTGCGCGGCGAGGCCGGCGACCTCGGTCAGCACGTCGTCGAAAGGGCGCGAGACTTCCTGGCCGCGCGTATAGGGGACGATGCAGAACGAGCAGAACTTGCTGCAGCCTTCCATGATCGAGACGAAGGCTGCCGCCCCATCGACCTTGGCCGGAGGAAGATTGTCGAACTTTTCGATCTCGGGGAAGGAAATGTCGACCTGCGGCTTGCCGAGCCGGCGGCGGTCGGCGATCAGTTGTGGCAGGCGGTGCAGGGTCTGCGGCCCGAACACGACGTCGACGTAGGGCGCGCGCGCGACGATCGCCGCGCCTTCCTGGCTGGCCACGCAACCGCCGACGCCGATGATCAGGTCCGGCCGCGCGAGCTTCAGCA